>NZ_JBHYVB010000390.1:0-4955 GCF_042750115.1 Streptomyces sp. NPDC059455 | reverse complement strand
TCCGCCAACCGACCCGCGAACACCGGCGACGAATCCAACAACTCCACCGCCATACCCACCCACTGCGACCCCTGCCCCGGAAACACGAACACCGGCCTCCCGGCGTGGCCCGCCACGCCCTGGGCCACAAGGCCACCGGGCTCGGCCCGGGTGAGCGCCGTCAGTCCGGCGCGGAAGTCCTCGACGCCGCCACCGACCACCACCGCGCGGTGGTCGAAACGGGCGCGGGTGGTGGCCAGCGAGAAGCCCACATCCACCGGCGACGGTTCCGGATCCTCCGCGAGGCGCGCCAGCAGGCGCTCCGCCTGCCCGCGCAGGCCGGACTCGGTCTTGGCCGACAGCACCCACGGCACCGCCGCGCCGCCCACGGGTGCCACGCCCTCTGCCGAGGTGTCCGCGGGCCCGGGGGCCTCGGGGGCCTGCTCGATGATGGCGTGGGCGTTGGTGCCGCTGGCACCGAAGGCGGACACCCCGGCGCGGCGGACCCGCCCGGTCTCCGGCCACGGCCGGGCCTCGGTGAGCAGTTCGACGGCGCCCGAGGTCCAGTCCACGTTGGGCGACGGCTCCTGGATGTGCAGGGTGCTGGGCAGCACCCCGTGGCGGATCGCCTGCACCATCTTGATCACGCCGCCGACCCCCGCGGCGGCGGCCGTGTGGCCGATGTTGGACTTCAGCGAGCCGAGCCACAGCGGCCGGTCGGTCGGGCGGTTCCTGCCGTACGTGGCCAGCAGGGCGTTCGCCTCGATGGGGTCACCCAGCGATGTCCCTGTACCGTGCGCCTCGACCACGTCCACATCGGTCCCGGACAGGGTGGCGTTGGCCAGCGCCTGGCGGATCACCCGCTGCTGGGCACGGCCGTTGGGTGCGGTGAGGCCGTTGCTGGCGCCGTCCTGGTTGATGGCGCTGCCGCGGACGACCGCGAGCACGGTGTGGCCGTTGCGGCGGGCGTCCGAGAGCCGTTCCAGCAGCAGCACTCCGACGCCCTCGCCCCAGGCGGTGCCGTCGGCCGTGGAGGAGAACGCCTGGCAGCGGGAGGAGGTGGACAGCGCCCGCTGACGGCTGAACTCGATGAAGCCGCTCGGCGTGGACATCACGGTGGTGCCGCCGGTGAGTGCCATCGAGCAGTCGCCCTGGCGCAGCGCCTGGCACGCCATGTGCAGCGCCACCAGCGACGACGAGCACATGGTGTCCACCGTGACGGCCGGTCCCTCCAGGCCCAGGGTGTAGGCGACCCGGCCGGAGAGGATGGCGCCCGAGGCGCCCATGGACATCTGGCCTTCGAGCCCCTCGGGGAGCTCGGTCAGATCGCGGGCGTAGTCGAAGTCGGTGGCGCCCATGAAGACGCCGGTGTCGCTGCCGCGCAGGGTGCCCGGGTCGATTCCGGCCCGTTCGAAGGTCTCCCAGACCACTTCCAGCAGCAGCCGCTGCTGCGGATCCATGGTGAGTGCCTCGCGCGGCGAGATGCCGAAGAACACCGGGTCGAACTGGTCCACGTCCTGGAGGAATCCGCCCTGGCGGGCATAGGTGCGGCCCTCGCGGTCGGGGTCCGGGTCGAAGAGGTTCGGCAGGTCCCAGCCCCGGTCGGCCGGGAAGTCGGCCATGCCGTCCCGGCCTTCGGCCACGGCCTGCCACAGGTCCTCGGGGGAGCGGATCTCGCCCGCGTAGCGGCAGTTCATCGCCACGATGGCGATGGGCTCGGGGGTCTGCAGCTCCTGGATCCGGCGGTGTGCGGCACGGAGGTGGCCGGTGGCCCGCTTGAGGTAGTCGCGCAGCTTCTTCTCGTTGTCCATGGTCGTCAGCTCCTCAAGAGGGCCGGAACGTCGGTGGCGGCCGGGGCGGTGGCACGGCGGTTCATGAGGCCGTCAGATCCCGGCCCAGCAGCTCGAACATCCCGTCGAGCAGCTCGAACATCTCGTCGTCCGTGGCCGATTCGATGTCGTCCAGCTCCAGGGCGGCGAGGGTGGACTGGACGCGGTCGAGCTCGGCGAGCGCCACGGTGTCCACGGACTCCTCGCCCGATGGCAGGAGTTCCTCCCGTAGCAGCACGGCGAGGTCGTCGGCGGTCGGGTAGTCGAAGACGAGGGTGACCGGCAGCCGCAGCCCGGTGGCGGCGTTCAGCCGGTTGCGCAGATCGACGGCGGTCAGCGAGTCGAAGCCCAGCTCCTTGAAGGCCCGTCCGGTCTCGACCGCGCCCGCGTCGGCGTAGCCGAGGGCCGCGGCCGCCTGCCCGCTCACCAGCTCCACGAGGGCGGTGTGGCGGTCGGCCGGGCCGAGCTCCGCGAGCCGCGTGCGCAGCGCGGCGGCGCCACCGGCCTCCTCCCGCTCCGTTCCGGCCGGGTCCTGCCCGGGGCCGCCCGCCTCGGGGAGGTCGGCGAGCAGGGGCAGCGGCCGGGTGGCGGACAGGGCGGGGGCGAAACGGCCCCAGTCGATATCGGCCGCGACGAGGAACCCGTCGCCCCGCGCGACCGTCTGCCGCAGCAGCTCCAGCGCCCGTGCGCCGTCGATGGGCGGCGCGCCGCGCCGTCGCAGCTGGTCCGCCACCTCGCCGTCGATCATCCCGCCGCCCGCCCAGGCGCTCCAGGCCACCGAGGTGGCGGGCAGGCCGTCCGCGCGGCGCAGCTGGGCGAGCGCGTCGAGATACGCGCTGGCCGCCGCGTAGTTGCCCTGTCCGGCGGCGCCCACGGTGCCGGCGATCGAGGAGATCAGGACGAACGCGTCGAGGTCCAGGTCCCGGCCCTGGCCGCGGCCCCGGCCCCGGTCCCGGGTGAGCTCGTGCAGATGGCGCGCGCCCGCCACCTTGGGGCGCAGTACGGCCTCGATCCGCTCGGGGGTGAGCGCGTCGACGGTGGCGTCGTCCAGCGCGCCCGCGGCGTGCACCACGGCGGTCAGTGGGTGGTCCGCGCCGTCGCGCGTGATCTGGTCCAGCAGGTGTGCCAGGGCCTCACGGTCGGCCACATCGCACGCGGCGACGGTCACCCGGGCGCCGCGCTCGGTCAGTTCGGCCTCCAGCTCGGCCGCGCCCGGGGCTCGGGGCCCGCGACGGCTGACCAGCACCACGTGTTCGGCGCCCGCGTCGACCAGCCCGCGGGCGATCTGGGCGCCGACGCCTCCGGTGCCACCGGTGATCAGGACGGTGCCGCGGGGCTGCCAGCGCTCACCGGAGCGGGTGGCCCCGGCCCGCCTGAGCCGCCGGGCGAGGGTGCCCGAGGCGCGGATGGCCAGCTGGTCCTCGCCGTCCTGGCCGGTCAGGGCGCGGGCGAGGGCCCTGAATGCGCCGTCATCGAGCGCCTCGGGCAGATCGATCAGCCCGCCCCAGCGCTGCGGATGCTCCAGCGCGACCGCGCTGCCCAGGCCCCAGACGAGGGCTTGCGCGGGGGCTTCCAGGCGGTCGACACCGCGGGTGGAGACGGCGCCACGGGTGACACACCACAGGGGCGCGTCAACACCCACCTCGCCCAGCGCCCGCACCAGGTCGAGGGTGGTGGCGAACCCGGTGGGGACGTCGGGGTGTTCCGGGTGCGGTCCCTCGTCGAGAGCGAGCAGGGACACCACGCCGCCGGGCGCCCCGGCGTCCCCGAGGGCCTCGGTGATACGGGCGGCGAGCCGGGCGCGGTCGGTGTCATCCGGGCCGATGCGTACGGGGACGATCTCGACGCCGAGCGCGGCGAGCCCGGCGGTGATGGCCTCGGTGGCGGCGAGGCTGGTGTTGGTGGGGCCAGTGGCGGCGGGGCCGGTGGTGGCGGGCCGCCTGGCCTCGCCAGCCCCGGCGTCGACGGCTCCGGCGGTGCCGGGCCCGACGATGACGGCCCCCGAGTCAGCAGCCCCGGGGTTGGCGGGCCCGGCGTAGGCGCCCCCGGTGGTGGTGGCCCCGCCCCCGCCGCCCTCCTTATCAGTGGGGCGAGCCTCGGCGGGCACCGCCACCAGCAGGCGGCCCGGGAGCGCGGGGGTCCTTTGTCCGTCGAGCGGTTGCCAGCCGATGCGGTAGCGCCAGGCGTCGAGCGCCGCCTGGTCGCTCAGCCGGGAACGCCACGACGAGAGCAACGGAAGCACCTCGCTGAGCGGTGCGTCGGCGGCCGCGCCCAGTGTCGCCGTCAGCGCATCCAGGTCGGCCTTCTCGACCGCGGTCCAGAACTCCGCCTCCGCCGGGCCGGTGGTCGCCTCGGCGACCGGCCCGGTCTGGGGCTCGACCCAGTAGCGGGCGCGCTGGAACGCGTACGTGGGAAGGTCGACACGCCTGGCGCCCCGCCCCGCGAACAGCCCCCGCCAGTCCACCTCCGCCCCGTGGACGTAACCCTGCGCGAGCGAGAGCAGCATCCGCTCGGGGCCGCCCTCCTCGCGGCGCAGGGTGCCGATGACGGCGGCCGAGCCCTCGGCGGCCTCGACGGTGGCCTCGATGGCGGCGGCCAGCACGGGGTGCGGGCTCACCTCCACGAACAGCCGGTGGCCGCCGGTGAGCAGCGCCCGGGTGGCCGCTTCGAGCTGTACGGTCTCACGCAGGTTGCGCGCCCAGTAGGCGGCGTCGAGCCCGGCCGTGTCCAGGGGTTCACCGGTGACCGTGGAGTGGAAGACGATCCGTGAGGTGCGCGGCCGGATGGGGGCGAGGATCCGCAGCAGTTCGTCGTGGATCTTCTCCACCTGCGCTGAGTGCGAGGCGTAGTCCACCGGGATCAGCTTCGCCCGTACGTCCTCGGCCTCGCATTGGGCCAGCAGCTCGCGCAGCGCCTCCGGTTCGCCGGAGACCACCACCGCGCCGGGGCCGTTGACGGCCGCCACGGAGATACGGCCGTCCCAGGCGGCGATGCGCTCGCGCACCTCCTCGACCGGGAGCGACACGGACATCATGCCGCCGTGTCCGGCCAGCCCACGGGCGATGGCCTGCGACCGCAACGCCACCACCCGCGCCCCGTCCTCCAACGACAGCCCACCCGCCACCACCGCAGCAGCGATCTCCCCCT
>NZ_JBHYVB010000389.1:0-4956 GCF_042750115.1 Streptomyces sp. NPDC059455 | reverse complement strand
CAGAGTTCGTCAGGAACCAGCCGCTGCGACAGACCAACACCCATAGCGCAACATCATGCCGCATCAACCTGACACCACGTGAGACAAGCTCTAAGACCGCTCCGCTAGCCGACTCGGTGTGCGGCGGGGATGCACTCGCCGGGCTGTTCTACACCGGTGGCACGACGGGATTCCCGAAAGGGGTCATGCTCAGCCACGCCAACATCCTGATCTCCGCGCTCGGCAGCCAGGCCTCGTGTCCCTTCGTCGTCCCGAGCGGGCGTACGTTGCATGTCGCACCGATGTTCCACCTCGCCGACCTCGCGATGTGGGTCGCCCAGTTGATGGTCGGGGGCGCGCATGTTGTTCTCCCCAACTTCGACCCTCCAGCGGTCATGGCTGCCATCGACGAGCACCGCGTGACGAACGTCGTGCTGGTGCCCAGCATGGTTCAGATGCTGGTGGACCACCCGGAGTTGGCTCGATTCGACTTGTCGAGCGTGCGTTACATCGTCTACGGCGCTGAGCCGATCACCGAGGTTCTCCTCAGGCGCGCGATGAGCGCCTTCCCTCAGGCAGATTTTGTGCAGTGCTATGGCATGACTGAGCTCGCTCCGATGGCCACGATGCTGTCAGGGGAAGATCACCGCCAGGGCACGCGGTTGCGCTCCGCTGGCCGGGTAGTAGCACACGCCGAGGTGCGCGTGGTCGACCAGGAGGGCAACGAGGTGCCCCGAGGCACGATCGGCGAGATTGCCGTGCGCGGTGGCCACGTAATGCTCGGTTACTGGAATAAGCCTGAAGCGACCGCCAGTGCGCTGTGGGACGGATGGATGCACACCGGCGACGGCGGCTATATGGACGACGACGGCTACCTCTTTATCGCGGACAGAATCAAGGACATGATCATCTCGGGAGGCGAGAACGTCTACGCGGCCGAGGTGGAGAACGCCGTCGCCAAGCACCCGGCCGTCGCGGCATGCGCTGTGATCGGGGTCCCGGATGACCGCTGGGGCGAACGCGTACATGCGATCGTGGTGGTCAAGCCCGGTGCCCAGGAGCCGGCCGAAGAGCAGATCCGCGAGCACTGCAAGGGGCTGGTCGCGGGATACAAGTCGCCCCGAAGCGTGGAGTTCGTAGACGCTCTTCCGATCTCTGGGACAGGAAAGATCGATAAGCGCCAGCTGAGCGAACCCTACTGGGCTGACTCCCCCAGGAATCGTTAACCGCTCGAGACAAGGCCTCGAGGAGTCGACCCATGTGAGTACTCGCGGCGTGCGACCGTCCACACCCTAATCCGACGGCGCAATTCATCAATCCGATGCAACCACCAAACTCGGTAGCGCCCGCAGCTACGAAAGGCATCTAGTGACTGCAACCGAAGACATCTTTATCCTGTGCATCGCGAGCACGCCCGTAGGTCGATTTCCTGATCGCACGTTTGTCGACCTGTGTCGCGAGGTGATAACTGAAGCTGGCCAGGACGCTGGCTTTGCCAAGCTTCCGGTCGAGCGTGCATGGTTCTCGAGCGTGTTGATGGACTTCTGGGGCCAGCGTGCGTGCCGCGGGCAAGAGGTCCTCACCCCGTTGTGTGATGAAGACCTGCTCCCGCACGGTCTTTGCATCCAGAACGTGGAGGCCGGCTGCGCGAGCGGGATGATGGCCTTCCTTGGCGCGGTGAGCGACGTCCTGTCCGGCGAGGCGGAGATCGCGCTCGCGGTCGGGATCGAGAAAATGAGCCACCCTGAGCGACCACGCGGAGACATCCTTAAATGGATCGAAGGGACCGCGGGCCAGCTCGAGGGAGATTACTTCTACGATCCACACCGAAAGCTCGCCGCCGAAATCAGCGTGGGTTTCAGTCCGGGCGAAGAGGGCCGCTCGATCGCCATGGATGTCTACGCCCTGTGGGCCCAGGCCCACAAGCAGAAATTTGGGACGACGGACAAGCAAATCGCGGCCGTCGCTGCGAAGAATCACACCAACGCGGTCGACAACCCCCGAGCCCAGTACCGATTCCCGATGACCATCGAGAAGGTACTCGCCGACAGAATGGTCACTGAGCCGCTCACGCGCGCCATGTGCGCCCCGACGGGTGACGGAGCTGCGGCGGTACTTGTGTGCTCGCGCGCATATCTGGACACGCAGCCGCGCGCTATGCGCGAGCGTGCCCTGCCGATTCTCGGACACGCCTCTGCCGGCGGCAGCCGATGGTCCTTGTTCGAGAATGACCGTGCAGCCGCTCGGGCGGCCCGACGCGCCTACGAGCGGGCGGGCATCGGGCCGTCGGATGTGGACCTGGTGGAGCTGCACGACGCCACCGCGATCGCAGAAATCCTTCTCATCGAGGATCTGGGCTTCTGCGTCCGGGGGCAGGGCGGGGCATTCACGGCATCAGGCGCAACGGCGCGCGGCGGTGAGATCCCGGTCAACGTGTCGGGCGGCCTCGTGTCTCGTGGTCACCCGATCGGTGCTACAGGAATCATGATGCTTAACGAGGTCACCCTGCAGCTGCGTGGCGAAGCCGGGGCGCTGCAACTACCCCGAGCGCAGGTTGGGCTCGCCGAAAATGGAGGCGGGATCGTCGGTCACGACAACGCTGTCTCCGCGGTGACGATCCTCGGTGCGCCCGCTCGCTCAGAAGGAGCACGGTGAATCCGAAAGCACGGCACTTAGACGTGGTCTAAGAGCGGGTCCGCTGCATGAACTGGTGACAGGTTCGGTTAGTCCGCTTGGATGGACGGCTGGGGGCCGGACTCGGCCGCCCGCTGAGAGTCGAAGGCACCCAGGAAGAGCACGCTGCAAGGCATGCGATTCGACGGCGCCGCGACGGGAGAGGAAGGGCCTGGGCTTGCCATCACTCCGCTGAAGCCGCCGTTCGGCGACGGTACTCGCGTCCCTCACCTCGGCCTGTCCGAGATCGCCCAGCCGACCCTAAACTGGCAAGTTTCCCGCCCGACGAATTGACAGAGGTAGAGCATGGATGTGTTTGAGGCGATGGAGTCGGCCATGACCATGCGGTGGCTGACCGAGGAGCCAGTACCCGATGAGCTGATCGAAAAGTTGATCTGGGCTGGCACTAGAGCGGCGAATCCAGCGAACGCTCAACTCTGGGACTTCATCGTGGTTAAGTCACCGGAACAGCGCGCGCTCCTCCACGAAACCATGATCTCACCAGAAGTGCGAGCACGTCTCGAGTCACTTGGCGGCGCCAGCGCGAATCCGTTGGCCACCCTCCTGCGAGATGCTCCGGTCCTGATCTTCATCTGTGTATCATCGCTGGTTCCTGGCGACCCAAGAGAGGATCGTTATAAGTTCTCCGCTCTTTACGGAGCGGCCCAAAATATGATCGTGGCCGCACGGGCGCTGGGCTTGGGAGTCACCCCGACCGGACTACACCATTTCGCCACTAAGGGCGTCCGAGATCTGCTTAATGTGCCCGATCACAAGATCATTGGTGTGACCATGCCGGTGGGTTGGGCGGCCCGTCCGTTCCGCTCGGTCAAACGAAAGCCGATCGCGGATGTAATCCACTTCGATACTTGGTAAATCTCCTACGTAACAAACACCATTCGGAGCTGGAATCGCGGACAGCTGGGCGAACTGGTGAGGCAGGTGGCCGGTGGCAATGTGGCACTCGCAATGAGTACCGGAGCGATGTTGCTGCCGAGAGACGTTCCGGTGTCTCTCACGGCAGGGGAACAGATTGACCATGACAGCTAGACCGTCGCAGTCACAACGTTGTTCAACGCCGGGATGATGGGGTGATTCAGGGCGTGAGCGCAAGTTACTCTCACGCGACATCAACTCGAGATTCCGGTTTGGATCGCGGTAAGCAGGGGCCCTCCTCCATGGAGTTGGTGCCGTGTCCTTCGTTTCTTCCTTTCACTCAAGGGTGACGGCCAGGACTGTCGGATGTGGCACGTTGCGGTCTTGTGTGCGCCGCTGTGCAATACGTGCTTGGCGGGGCGAGTTGATGGCTGGACGAGGCGCTGCTGACTCCGCATTTACGTCACGCCAGGTGGGCTGGTGACGTCGCGTACGTCCGCGCCTTGAAAAGTGACCAGAACTCGGTGCTCATCGGTCCAGACGGAGGCCTCGTTGACCAGCCGGTGCCCGGCCACCAGTCGCGGCGCTCAGCGGGCCCTCGACCGCATCATCTGCGGTGTGGGTTACTAAATGCCCATTGACAACGGTGGTCAGAAATCGCAAAAATTGTCTCGATGGCGCGCTGTGCGCGACACCCCGAGTCAAGCCCAGTGACTGGCTAGCGCCCCTGTGATGTGCTCAAACTCCAGGCAGGGCTCGCGCGGTCCCTTTGTTAGGTAATTGAGGAAGGAGATTGATTGATGTCGACCGTGCAACTTCGGCGTTACCAGGTTAAGTCGGGCGAAATGGAGGGGTTTGTCGAACGTTGGCATCTGGTGCTGCCCGCGCGGCAACAGTATGGGTTCGAGGTGCTCTTCGCCTTCGTGGATAGATCCACGAACCAGTTTGTGTGGGCGGTCAGCTGCGAAGGAGATAGCGACGACTTTGATGCGGCCGAGCGGCGCCTGATGGAATCACCCGAAGGTGCGGCCATTCGGGCGGAGTATCAAGCCGCGGATCACCGTGGCAGGCTTCCTGTGGAGCTTCTGGATGATATGTTCATCACCAAGGTCGACGTCCTCCATCAGATCTGGCCGACTACTTGACCGATACGGTCTCACTCGTAGCCGCCGTTGAGAATCATCAATTAACTCCGACATTTCATGTTCGCCGCTAACGGGTCCTTTCAAAAAGCTGGGATTTTGCGGGCGAGGGTCATGCAGTGCGCGAGCTGGAGGAAGGCGTCATGCATGTCGTCTCGGGCTTCCCAGCGGGTGCGTAAACGGCGAGGGCAGTGGAGCCAGGCGATGGCGGACTCGGCAACCCACCGCACCCGCCCCAGGCCCGAGCCGTGTGGCTGACCACGCCGGGCAATCTTCGGGACGATGC
>NZ_JBHYVB010000388.1:0-4992 GCF_042750115.1 Streptomyces sp. NPDC059455 | reverse complement strand
ATGGGCCAGCGCCCGGTAACAGTCCGAACCCGGTAGCTAAGCCTTTCAGCGCCGATGGTACTGCAGGGGGGACCCTGTGGGAGAGTAGGACGCCGCCGAACAATTCTTCAAAAAGACCCCGATGGGAATTTCCTTCCCCTCGGGGTCTTTTTCGTGCCCATGTCCACTACGCCCCGGTGCGGGGCCTGTGCGGGTCTACCGGTAGAGTCATGGAGCATCATCGGCCTGTTTCTCACGGGAGGCTCCCGGGTGGAGGTACAGGAGACACGCGTCCAGACGGACCGTGTGCTCACCATCCCGAACATCCTCAGCGCGGCGCGCCTCGTCGGCGTGCCGCTTTTCCTGTGGCTGATCCTCCGGCCCGAGTTCGGCGGGCCCAACAGTGACGGCTGGGCGCTGCTGGTTCTGGCGTTGAGCGGTATCAGCGACTACCTCGACGGGAAGCTGGCCCGTCGCTGGAACCAGATCAGCAGTCTCGGCCGGTTTCTCGACCCGGCGGCCGACCGTCTGTACATACTGTCGACTCTTGTCGGTCTCACCTGGCGCGAGATCCTGCCCCTCTGGCTCACCACGGCCCTTCTCGCGCGAGAGCTGGTCCTGCTGGTGATGGTGGGCATCCTCCGGCGCCATGGCTATCCGCCGCCCCAGGTGAACTTCCTCGGCAAGGCGGCCACCTTCAACCTGATGTATGCCTTCCCGTTGCTCCTTCTGAGTGAGGGAAGTGGCTTGCTTCACACGACCGCCGCTATTTTCGGATGGGCGTTCGCCGGATGGGGTACAACACTCTATTGGTGGGCAGGAGTCCTCTACGTGGTTCAGGTCCGCCGACTCGTCAGGGCGGACACCGCGGCCGACTGAGCTCGCCGTAGCGGCGTCGATAGAGGCCGGGGCCCGTAGCGACTTCAGGTGTAAGGGCCATCGGGCGTGCGCGGTCGGCATGACCGTCGTCTCTTCAAGGAGGACGCTTCCGATATGAAGGCCGTCGTGATGGCAGGGGGCGAGGGGACTCGTCTGCGCCCGATGACCTCGACCATGCCCAAACCGCTGCTGCCCGTGGCCAATCGGCCGATCATGGAACATGTGCTGCGGCTGCTCAAGCGGCATGGTCTCAGCGAGACCGTGGTGACAGTCCAGTTCCTCGCCTCCCTCGTCAAGAACTACTTCGGTGACGGCGAGGAGCTCGACATGGAGCTCACGTACGCGAATGAGGAGAAGCCACTCGGCACCGCCGGAAGCGTCAAGAACGCGGAGGAAGCACTCAAGGACGACACCTTCCTTGTGATCTCGGGTGATGCCCTGACGGATTTCGACCTCACGGATCTGATCAATTTCCATAAGGAAAAGGGCGCCCTTGTCACCGTCTGCTTGACCCGCGTTCCCAATCCGCTCGAGTTCGGTATCACCATCGTCGATGAGGGCGGAAAGGTCGAGCGCTTCCTGGAGAAGCCCACTTGGGGCCAGGTCTTCTCGGACACCGTCAACACCGGCATCTATGTCATGGAGCCGGAGGTCTTCGACTATGTCGAATCCGATGTTCCGGTCGACTGGTCCGGAGATGTCTTCCCCCAGCTGATGAAGGAGGGCAAACCCATCTTCGGCTATGTCGCCGAGGGTTACTGGGAGGATGTCGGCACCCATGAGAGTTATGTGAAGGCCCAGGCGGACGTGCTCGAGGGCAAGGTCGATGTCGAGCTCGACGGATTCGAGATCTCGCCCGGTGTATGGGTCGCCGAAGGGGCGGATGTGCATCCGGAGGCCGTGCTCCGCGGTCCGCTCTACATCGGCGACTACGCCAAGGTGGAGGCCGGTACCGAGATCCGTGAGCACACCGTCGTCGGCTCCAATGTCGTGGTGAAGAGCGGCGCCTTCCTCCACAAGGCGGTGGTGCACGACAACGTGTACGTCGGCCAGCAGAGCAATCTGCGCGGCTGTGTCATCGGCAAGAACACCGACATCATGCGCGCCGCCCGGATCGAGGACGGGGCCGTCATCGGCGATGAGTGCCTGATCGGCGAGGAGTCGATCGTCCAGGGCAATGTCCGGGTCTATCCGTTCAAGACCATCGAGGCGGGCGCGTTCGTCAACACCTCGGTGATCTGGGAGTCCCGGGGGCAGGCCCATCTGTTCGGCGCCCGCGGCGTCTCCGGCATCCTCAATGTGGAGATCACCCCGGAGCTCGCGGTGCGGCTCGCCGGGGCGTATGCGACGACGCTCAAGAAGGGCTCGACGGTCACCACGGCGCGTGACCACTCCAGGGGCGCGCGAGCGCTCAAGCGGGCGATGATCTCCGCCCTCCAGACCAGCGCCATCGACGTACGGGACCTGGAGAACGTGCCGCTGCCAGTGGCCCGGCAGCAGACCGCGCGCGGCAGCGCCGGCGGCTTCATGATCCGGACCTCGCCCGGGGTGCCCGACTCGGTCGACATCATGTTCTTCGACGAGCGGGGCGCCGATCTCTCCGCGGGCGGTCAGCGGAAGCTGGACCGGGTGTACGCCCGCCAGGAGTACCGCAGGGCGTTCCCGGGCGAGATCGGTGACCTCAGCTTCCCGTCGAGCGTCTTCGACTCGTACACGGGCTCGCTGGTGCGCGCCGTGGACATCAGCGGCATCGCCGAGGCCGGCGTGAAGGTCGTCGTGGACGCGGCCAACGGCAGCGCCGGGCTGGTGCTCCCCAGCCTGCTGGGCCGGCTCGGAGTGGACGCGCTGACCATCAACCCGGGCCTGGACGAGTCGCGTCCGACGGAGACCGCCGACGCCCGCCGGTCGGGGCTGGCCCGGCTCGGCGAGATCGTCGCCTCCGCGCGTGCCGCGTTCGGAGTGCGGTTCGACCCGGTCGGCGAGCGGTTCTCGCTGGTCGACGAGCGCGGCCGCATCGTGGAGGACGACCGGGCGCTGCTGGTGATGCTGGACCTGGTGGCCGCGGAGCGGCGGAGCGGGCGGGTGGCGCTTCCGGTGACCACGACCCGTATCGCCGAGCAGGTGGCGGCGTACCACGGCACACAGGTGGAGTGGACGACCACCGCGGCGGACGATCTGACCCGGGTCGCCCGGTCGGAGTCGACCATCTTCGGCGGCGACGGGCGCGGCGGGTTCATCATCCCCGAGTTCAGCAGCGTCTTCGACGGTACGGCCGCCTTCGTCCGGCTGATCGGGCTGGTGGCGCGCACTCAGCTGACGTTGAGTCAGATCGATGCGAGGATTCCGCGGGCGCATGTCCAGCGGCGTGACCTGGCCACCCCCTGGGCGGTCAAGGGCCTGGTCATGCGGCATGTGGTGGAGGCCGCGGGGGACCGTTCCGTGGACACCACCGACGGGGTGCGGGTCGTGGAGACCGACGGGCGGTGGGTCATGGTGCTGCCCGACCCGGCCGAGGCGGTCACCCATCTGTGGGCGGAGGGCCCGGACGACGCGTCCGCGCAGGCCCTGCTGGACGAATGGTCCAGTGTCGTGGACAGCGCGGGGCGCTGATCCCGGGGCCGCCCGAGCACGTCTGAGCGCGTGGGGCCGCCGTCCCGAGGTCCATGATCCGGCACGCCGGAGGGGCCATTCGGTGACGGCGGCCCCCACGTGCGACGATGTGCGGCATGTCGCAGCAGCCCCCCGTTCGGAGCACAGCATCGCCGCGCCCGCGCCCGCGCCTCGACGCGTCCATGTCGCTGCTGACCAATGTGATGGACCACAGCCTTGACGACGGCTACGCCGAGGCCGCCGCGCGGCGTGGGGAGACCGGTCGCTCGGGCCTGCCGCGCACCGTGCGGGCCAAATTGGGGCTGGCCTTCGGTCTCGTCCTGGTCGCGGTCGTCATCACCATCGGGGCCGCCGAGGCGCGGATATCGGCGCCGACGCTGGCCAAGGAGCGGGGAGAGCTGATCGACCGCATCGAGACGGGGAACTCGAACGCGGACAAGCTCGCCCGGGGCGTGGACAAGCTTCGGGGCGAGGTCGGGGAGAAGCAGCGGCAGGCACTGGAGAAGCACGGCGGGGCCAAGGCCGATCTGGTGGCGCTGCTCTCGGGAGCCAACGAGGTGACGGGCCCCGGGGTGAAGCTGGTGGTCGACGACGCCAAGGGCGCGGCGGGCAGCGGCGGGGGACCACGGGAGAGCGCCGACTTCTCCGACACCGGCCGGGTGCGCGATCACGATATGCAGCGTGTCGTCAACGGCCTGTGGGAGTCGGGCGCGGAAGCCGTCTCGATCAACGGGCAGCGGCTGACGGCGCTCTCGGCGATCAGGGCCGCGGGAGACGCCATACTGGTCGACAACAAGCCGCTGGCGCCGCCGTATACGGTGCTCGCGGTGGGGGACGGGCAGCGGCTGAGCACCGCTTTCCAGAACAGTGCGGACGGACAGTATCTGCATGTACTGCAGCAGAACTATGACATCCGTACGAGCATTTCCGCCCAGGACTCGCTCCGGCTTCCGGCCGCGCCGAGCCTGATCGTACGCACCGCGGAACCGATAGCCGGTGGCTCCGGCAAGGGTGACGCCGACACAGGGAAGGGCACATCGTGATCGCCGTATTGGGGCTCATCGTGGGAGTCGTGGTGGGACTTGTGGTCCGACCCGTGGTGCCGACGGTGGTCGAGCCCTATCTGCCGATCGCCGTCGTGGCGGCACTCGACGCGGTCTTCGGGGGCTTCCGGGCGATGCTGGACGGGATCTTCGACGACAAGGTCTTCGTCGTATCGTTCCTGTCCAATGTGGTGGTGGCCGCACTGATCGTCTTCCTCGGTGACAAGCTGGGCGTCGGTGCCCAGCTGTCGACGGGAGTCGTGGTCGTGCTCGGTATCCGGATCTTCTCCAACGCGGCCGCGATCCGCCGCCATGTGTTCCGGGCGTGAGGCCGATGACGACCGACGACACCCCGGAGAAGCCCGACAGGGCACAGTCGGCCGAAAACCGACGGCAGGCCGACACGCCGCGAGGGCCGGTAGAAACGCCGCGGCAGCCGGTCGAAACGTCGCGGCAGTCCGCCGAGACGCCGCGACAGGAG
>NZ_JBHYVB010000387.1:0-5068 GCF_042750115.1 Streptomyces sp. NPDC059455 | reverse complement strand
GCGCGGGGGGCCCGCGCCGCCCGCCCCCCCGCGCGCCCGCCCGCCGGCCCGCCCCCCCCCCCGCCCGCGCGCCCCGCCCCGGCCCCCTGGCCGAAGGCTCAGGGCCCAGGAGGCGCCCGGCGCGTGGCAGGGGCTTCGCCGCCCCTGGACCCCCGGGGTCTGGGGGCGGAGCCCCGCACGCGGCGGAGCCGCAAATCGTCAGGTGTCGGGAAGGGGCGGGGAGGGGAGCAGCCGCTACAGGCGTCAAGATCCGTCATCCGTCGGACGTGCGCTAGCCGAAGGCCGGGCGCTCGGGGTCCAGGGCGGCCAGGCCTTCGGCCGGGCTCGACGCCTCGGCGAAGTGGCGGCGCGGGATCCGGCCAGCCCGGTGGGCCAGCCGCCCCGCCTCCACCGCGTACCGCATCGCCCCCGCCATCAGCTCCGGCTCCTGGGCCCGGGTGACGGCCGAGGCCAGCATCACCGCCGCACACCCCAGCTCCATGGCCAGCGCGGCGTCCGACGCCGTGCCCGCGCCCGCGTCCAGGATCACCGGCACGGTGGCGCGCTCGGTGATCAGCTGGAAGTTGTGCGGATTGCGGATGCCGAGCCCGGAGCCGATCGGGGAGCCGAGCGGCATGATCGCGGCGCAGCCGACGTCCTCCAGTTTCCGGGCCAGGATCGGATCGTCGTTGGTGTATGGCAGGACCGTGAACCCGTCGTCCACCAGGATCTCGGCGGCGTCCAGCAGCTCGATCGGATCGGGGAGCAGGGTGCGCTCGTCGGCGACCACCTCCAGCTTGACCCAGTCCGTGCCCAGGGCCTCCCGGGCGAGGCGGGCGGTGAGCACGGCCTCACCGGCGGTGAAACACCCGGCGGTGTTGGGCAGCGGGCGGATCCCGTGCCGGTCCAGCACGGAGAGCACCGACCCCTGCACCGTGGGGTCGAGCCGCCGCATCGCGACGGTTGTCAGCTCGGTGCCGGAGGCCAGCAGCGAACGCTCCAGGATTTCCAGGCTGGGCGCGCCGCCCGTGCCCATGATCAGTCGGGAGCCGAAGTCGGTCCCGGCGATGGTGAGCGGGTCGGGCGCGGCGAGCGACGCGCGGTCGGCGGCGCCGTGGACGCTGGTGACGGCTTCGGTGGTCGTGGTGTTCGTGGTGTTCGCGGTGCTCGTGGTGCTCGTGGTGGTCGCGGTGCTCGTGGTGGGAGCCATGGGTGGGATCAGCCTCCTTGGACCGCGGTGAGGACCTCGACGCGATCACCGTCGCCGAGCGAGGTCGCGGACCACTGGGTGCGCGGGACAACCGTCTCGTTGACGGCGGCGGCGACACCCGAGGGCGCCTGGGTGAGGGTCGCGACGAGCCGGTCGAGCGTGGTGCCCTCGGGCACCTCGCGAGGCTCGCCGTTGACGGAGACGGTCATGTGTGCTGCTCCTGTGCTGGGGAGTGCGCGGCGCCGGGGGCACCGGGAGAGGGAGTCGCCGAGCGGGTCGTGAAGCGCTGGGGGGTGAACGGCTGGGCCTCCGGGGGGAGTTCTCCGCCGGTCAGGGCCTCGGCCATGACATCGCCGGTGATCGGGGTGAGGAGTACGCCGTTGCGGAAGTGGCCGGTGGCCAGCAACAGCCCCGGCAGCGCGGTCGGGCCGAGCATCGGGGCGTTGTCGGGGGAGCCGGGGCGCAGCCCGGCGCACGTCTCCACCAGCGGCAGTTCGGTGATGCCGGGCACCACCTCATGGGCGTCCCGCAGCAGTTCGTACACCCCGCCCGCGGTGACCGTGGTGTCCCAGCCCAGCTCCTCGCTGGTCGCGCCGATGACCAGCTCGCCGTTCTCGCGCGGCACCAGGTAGACCGGCCCGCCGCGCACCACGGCCCGTACGGTCCCGGAGAGGAACGGCGCGTACCGTTCGGGCACCGACAGCCGCACCACCTGCCCCTTGACGGGCCGTACGGGCGGCAGGACGTCCTCAGGAACGCCCGCGAGCCGTCCGCTGAGGCTGCCGGCGGCCAGTACGGTCCGCTCGGCGGCCAGCCGTACGCCCCCCGTCAGCTCGACCCCGGTGGCGCGGTCGCCGTCCAGCAGCAGTCGCTCCGCGCGGTCGCGGTGGAAGGCGACCCCGGCCCGCTCGCACGCGGTGAGCAGCGCCGCCGTCAGCCGCCGCGGATCCACCTGGTGGTCACCGGCGACGCGCAGCCCGCCGTGTACGCCCGGCGAGAGCATCGGTTCCAGACGTCGGCATTCACGCCCCGTCAGCCACTCGGACTCCAGCCCGAGCCCCTGCTGGAAGGTGTGGAGCTCGCGCAGATGGGCGCGGTCGTCGGCGTCGAACGCGACGGCGAGCGTGCCGCACGCCCGATGGCCCACGTCCTGGCCGCTCGCCTCCTCCAGCTCGGCCACGAAGTCCGGATAGCGGCGCGCGGAGGCCAGGTTGAGGCCGAGCAGGGTCTGCTCGCCGTAGTGCAGCTCGGTGACGGCCGCCAGCATCCCGGCCGCGACCCAGGCGGCCCCGCCGCCGGGCGCAGGGTCGACGAGCGCGGTACGCAGCCCCCGCTGGGCCGCCCGCCAGGCCGTGACCAGCCCGATGATGCCGCCCCCGATGACGAGGGCGTCGTAGCGTCCGCCGGGTGGCGGCCCGCCTGAGGTGTGAGGTCCGTAGTCGAGACCTGGTGCGTGCGTGGACACGCCGCCCCTCCCTTCGCCGGCATGACCCGGATCAGGTTCGTACGGTCGGAGGCCGTTCCAGCCTCCCTCTCAGCCCGGTCCGCCCGGGCTCCCGCGAGTGCTCTGTCCCGCCACCCTAGTACGCGCCCCGAATCGCCCGAAAGACCGGCCGTACACCAGCCAAACCAGCTCCTCCGCCGCGTCTCACCCCAACCCCCGACGCATCCCACCCCGGCCCGGCGGTTCCCCATCCAGCCCCTCCGGCGTTGGAGCGGGGGCCGGGGCGGAGCCCCGGCGGGGGTGCGAGGGGGCGCAGCCCCTTCGTTTCGGGAAGGGGCAGGGCGGGGGCTCACCGCCGGAGGCGCCCCCAACCCGCACCCTCCGTCCGGCCCCCGGCCCCCGGCCCCCGGCCCCCGGCCCACCCCCTCCGACCCCGCCCCACCCCCGTCCGGCCCCCCACTCTGTGTCCGACCTCTCGTAAGCCGCTCTCCAGTCCGCCCCACCAGCCGCAATACAGTGATCGTGTGAGCGATGAGACGACGACGAAGCCGTCCTCGAACGGCACCGGACAGCGCGTGGTGATCGTCGGCGCGGGCATGGCGGGGGTGCAGACCGCCGTCGCGCTGCGCGAACAGGGCTGGACCGGCGAGATCGTCCTGCTGGGCGCGGAGCCCCACCAGCCCTACGACCGGCCGCCGCTGTCCAAGGCCGTACTGCTCGGAAAGGCCGAGGGCTCGACGCTCGACGTGGACTTCGCCGGGCTCGGCATCGGCCTGCGCCTCGGCGTCCAGGTCACCGGCCTGCGCCCGGACAAGCGGCTCGTCGAGACCGCGACCGGTCAGCTCCCGTACGACGTCCTGGTGATCGCCACCGGAGCCGAGCCGATCCCGCTGCCGGGCAGCGAAGGAGAGCCCGGCGTCCATCTGCTGCGCACCCTGGACGACGCCGAGCGGCTGCGCCCGGTGCTCGCCCGGCAGCGCGAGATCGCGGTCGTGGGGGCGGGCTGGATCGGCGCGGAGTTCGCCACCGCGGCGCGCGAGGCGGGCTGCGCCGTGACCGTCGTCGAGGCCGCGGACCGGCCGCTGGCGGGCGCGCTCCCGGCCGAGGTCGCGGCCCCCATGGCGGCCTGGTACGAGGACTACGGCGCCCGGCTGGTCACCGGCGCCCGGGTGGACTCGGTCGACGAGAGCGGGCTGCTGCTCGGCGACGGCACCCGGCTGCGCGCGGGCGCGGTGGTCGTCGGGATCGGGGCCCGACCGGCCACGGACTGGCTGGCGGGCTCGGGCGTGGAGCTGGCCGAGGACCGGTCCGTCGTCGCCGACGACCGGCTGCGCGCCTCCGCGCCGGACGTCTACGCGGTCGGCGACTGCGCCTCCTTCCCGTCCGCCCGCTACGGGACGCGGCTGCTGGTGCACCACTGGGACAACGCGCTCCAGGGGCCGCGCACCGTCGCCGCCAATGTGGTGGGGAGCCGGACGGCCGCCCACTTCCCCGGTGTGGTCTACGACCCGGTGCCGTACTTCTGGTCCGAGCAGTTCGGGCGCTTCGTGCAGTACGCCGGGCACCACTCGGAGGCCGACGAGCTGGTCTGGCGCGGCGATCCGGCCGGTGCCGCCTGGTCGGTGTGCTGGCTGCGCGAGGGCGCCCTGGTCGCCCTGCTGGCCGTCGGCCGTCCGCGCGATCTGGCCCAGGGGCGCAAGCTGATCGAGCGCGGCGCCCGGCTGGACCGGACGCGGGCCGAGGACCCCTCGGTGCCGCTGAAGTCGGCCGTCCTCTGACCGGCGGGCGGACCGCCGATCGGCGGTCGGCCGGGGCGCCCGGGGGCGGGGCGGGCGGCCCGCGCGGCGGGCGCCCGGCTACCCACTGTCAGTCCCAGATGGCAGGCTTGTTCCGTGACCGAGATTGACGCAAAGATCGATGCTCTCGTCCCTGCCTGGCTCACCCTCCCCGACGTCGCCGAACGGCTGGGGGTCGAGGTGACGCGCGTCCGGCAGCTGGTCAAGGAGGGCCAGCTGATCGCCGTTCGCCGTGGCGAGAACAGGGTCCTTCAGGTGCCCGAGGAGTTCATCGGTGACGGAAAGGTCGTCAAGGGCCTCGTGGGGACCTTGACGCTTCTGAAGGACGACGGCTTCAGTGACGAAGAGATGCTGGAGTGGCTCTTCACCCCCGACCCGAGCCTGCCCGGCACCCCGGCACGGGCGCTGAGCGAGAACCGCGGTACGGAGGTGAAGCGGCGCGCTCAGGCCCTCGCCGTCTGAACCGCCGCCGTTGCCGTCTGACGTCGTCAGCGCCCAGCACCTGTACAGGCCTGTGTACAGGCCTGGTCGTTTTCGCGCGGGCTTCGCGCTTCCGCCGTCGGTATCGCGCCTGACCGCCACCTGATCGCTACCTGATCGCACCTGGCGTACGGGCCGGGCTCCACCCACCGCCCCTAC
>NZ_JBHYVB010000386.1:0-5099 GCF_042750115.1 Streptomyces sp. NPDC059455 | reverse complement strand
TCCGCCAACCGACCCGCGAACACCGGCGACGAATCCAACAACTCCACCGCCATACCCACCCACTGCGACCCCTGCCCCGGAAACACGAACACCGGACGGGCGTCGGTCGCCGTCACTCCCGCGCCACGCACCACCCGCGGGGACTCGCCGCCCGACGCCAGTGCGCCCAGTGCGTCGATCAGCTCGTCGCGGTCGCCGCCCAGGACCAGCGCTCGGTGGTCGAAGCGGCCACGGGTGGTGGCGAGCGAGTGGCCGACGTCGGCCGGGGACAGCGCGGGGCGCGCGGTCACATGCGTCAGCAGCCGCTCGGCCTGCGCCCGCAGCCCCGCCGCGCTCTTCGCCGACAGCACCCACGGCACCACTCCCCGGCCCACCGGGGCGTCCCCCTCAGCCGCGGGAACGGCCACGGCCTCCGAAGGCTCCTCCTCGGGCGCCTCCTCGAGGATGGTGTGCACATTGGTGCCACTGGCCCCGAAGGCCGAGATGGCGGCCCGGCGGGGCTCCTCGCCGCGCGGCCACTCCCTGGCCTCGGTCAGCAGCTCCACCGCCCCCGCCGACCAGTCGATCCGCGAGGAGCGCTCCTCGGCGTGAAGTGTCCTGGGCAGCAGGCCGTGGCGCATGGCCTGCACCATCTTGATGACACCGCCGACACCGCCGGCGGCCTGCGGATGGCCGATGTTGGACTTCAGCGAGCCGATCAGCACGGGGCGGTCCGCCGCGCGGTCCTTCCCGTACGTGGCGAGCAGCGCGCCCGCCTCGATCGGGTCGCCCAGCGGGGTGCCGGTGCCATGGGCCTCGATCGCGTCGATCTGCTCCGCCGTGAGCGCGGCGTTGGCGAGCGCCTGGCGGATGACCCGCTGCTGGGAGCGGCCGTTGGGGGCGGTGAGGCCATTGCTGGCACCGTCCTGGTTGACGGCCGAGCCGCGCACCACGGCCAGCACCTTGTGGCCGTTGCGCCGTGCGTCCGAAAGGCGCTCCAGCAGCAGCATGCCGACGCCCTCGCCGAGGCCCATGCCGTCGGCCCCCTCGGCGAACGCCTTGCAGCGGCCGTCCTGTGCCAGCCCGCGCTGCCGGGCGAAGCCGATGAGCCCCATCGGGGCGCCCATCACGGCGGCGCCGCCCGCGAGGGCGAGCGAGCAGTCGCCCTGGCGCAGCGACTGGCAGGCCAGGTGGAGAGCGACCAGCGAGGACGAGCAGGCGGTGTCGATGGTGACGGCCGGGCCCTCCAGGCCCAGGGTGTAGGCGACCCGGCCGGACATGATGCTCGCGGAGATGCCCGTGACCAGGTGGCCCTCAAGACCCTCGGGCATATGGGGCCAGTCGGGGATGTAGCCCTGGTAGGCGGCGCCCACGAAGATGCCGGTCTTGCTGCCGCGCAGCGCCGCCGGATCGATTCCGGCGCGCTCGAACGCCTCCCAGGAGGTCTCCAGCAGCAGCCGCTGCTGCGGGTCCATCACGGTGGCCTCGCGGGGCGAGATGCCGAAGAACGCGGGGTCGAACTGGTCGGCGTCGTGGAGGAATCCGCCCTCGGTGGCGTAGACGGTGCCCTGCCGGTCGGGGTCCGGGTCGTAGAGGTTCTCCAGGTCCCAGCCGCGGTTGCCGGGGAAGCCGGAAATGGCGTCGCGCCCGCCGGTGACCAGCTCCCACAGGTCCTCGGGGCCGCGCACATCGCCGGGGTAGCGGCAGCTCATCGCCACGATGGCGATGGGTTCCCGGGACGCGGCGGTGAGTTGCTGATTGACCCGGCGCAGCCGTTCGGTCTCCTTCAGAGACTCCCGCAGCGCGCCAACGATCTTGTCGGTTGGGTTTGCCATTGTCAGCTCCGCAGTCGAGTCTCGTCAGAGGTCGTTCTTGTCGTAGGCCATGCGCACGAGGTCATCCACGTCCAGGTCGTCGATGGACTCGGCGGGCTCCTCGTCCGCCGGTGCGGTGGCGGGGTCGTGGGAACCGGCCAGCCGCAGCAGTTCGTCCAGGAGTCCGGATTCGCGGAGCCGGAGCAGGGGGATGGAGGTCAACGCCCGGCGGACGTCGGCCTCTTCGGGGTCGAGGGCGGTGGCGGCGGTGTCGTCGGGGAAGAGTTCGGCGCCGATGTGTCCGGCGAGCTCCTCCGCGCTCGGGTAGTCGAAGACGACGGTGACGGGGAAGCGGAGTCCGGTGGCGGTGCCCAGGCGGTTGCGCAGGTCGACGGCGCTCAGGGAGTCGAAGCCCAGCTCGCGGAAGGCGCGGGTGACGTCGACGGCCTCGGGGCCGGAGTAGCCGAGGACGGTGGCGATCTGCGAGCGCACCAGCGACAGCACGGCCGCCCGCCGGTCCGCCGGGGCCAACTCGGCCAGCCGGTCGCGCAGCGAGGAGGACTCGCCGGTCGCGTCCGCCCGGGTGTCGGCGTCGGCGGCGAGGATCCGCGCCACATCGGGCACCTGGCCGATGAGCGGGCTGGGCCGGGCCGAGGTGAAGACGGGGACGAACCGCTCCCAGTCCACGTCGGCGACGACGACCACGGTCTCGTCCCGCTCCATCACCTGCCAGAAGGCGTCGATGGCGAGCCGGGGGGACATGAACGGGATGCCCCGGCCGCGCAGTTGCTCCTCGGCGAGGTTGGCGGCCATCCCGCCCTCCTCGGGGCTCCAGATGCCCCACACCACCGAGGTGGCGGTGAGGCCGCGGGCCCGGCGCCGCTCGGCGAGCCCGTCGAGATAGGCGTTGGCGGCGGCGTACGCGCCGTGTTCACCACTGCCCCAGACGGCCGAGATGGAGGAGAAGAGCACAAAGGAGTCGAGCGTGTCCCGGTCGAAGAGCGCGTCCAGGTTCGCGGCACCCGCGACCTTGGCCTCCGCCGTGTCCGCGAACTCCGCCAGATCGGTGTCGGCGAGCGGGACGAGCACACCGGCACCGGCGATGTGCAGTACGGAACGGATCGGCGGGCCCTCGGCCTCCACCTGCCGGACCAGCGCCTCCAGCGCGGCGCGGTCGGCCACATCGCACGCGGCCACGGTGACCTTGGCGCCGAGCTCGGTCAGTTCGGCCCTGAGCTTGTCCGCGCCAGGGGCCTCGGGGCCACGACGGCTGGTGAGCACCAGGTGTTCGGCACCGGCCTGGGCCAGCCGGCGGGCGATCTGGGCTCCGACGCCACCGGTGCCCCCGGTGAGCAGCACGGTGCCCTCGGGGGTCCAGGCGGGGCCGCTCCCCCGGTGCTCCGCGGCCCGTACCGGCCGCGGGTGCTCCGCGGCCCGTACCAGCCGCCGGACGAAAACCCCGGAGGGCCGCAGGGCCAGCTGGTCCTCGTCGTCGAGGCGGCCCGCGAGCGCACCGCACAGCCGGGTGGTCACCCGGCCGTCGACGGTGTCCGGCAGGTCGACCATGCCGCCCCAGCGCTGGGGGTGTTCCAGGGCGGCGACCCGGCCCAGTCCCCATACGGCCGCCTGGGCGGGGCTGTCGAGGGCGTCGGTGCCGCCGACGGACACGCCGCCACGGGTGGCCAGCCACAGCGGGGCGTCCACCCCGGTGTCGCCGAGGGCCTGGACGAGGGCGAGGGTGAGCGCGAGTCCCATGGGCACGCCCGCGTGTGCGGGGTGCGGTGCGTCGGGGAGCCCGAGCAGCGAGAGCACCCCGGCCGGGGTGACTCCGGCGGTGGCTTCTGCTATCCGCGCGGCGACAGCGGCGCGGTCGGCCTCGGCCACCTCGACGGTGACGACCGTGGCGCCGTGGGTCTCCAGACCGCCGCGTACGGCGTCGATGAGCTCGGTGCCGGGGCGTCCGGCGGGGCGTCCGACGAGGTGTCCGGCCGGGACCGCGAGCAGCCAGGTGCCGGTCAGGGCCGCGGAGGCCGGGTCCGGCACCCGGTTCCAGGTGACGTGGTAGCGCCAGGAGTCGAGTACGGACCGCTCGCGGCGGCCACGTCGCCAGGAGGACAGCGCCGGGAGCACGGTCCGCAGCGACGACCGCTCCTCGTCGGCGGCCACCTCCAGCGCGGCGGTCAACGCGGCCACGTCCTCGCGCTCGACGGCGTCCCAGAACTCGGCGTCCACCGGGTCGCCCCCGGTGGCGGCCACCTGCGCCGTGGGTCGCTCCAGCCAGTAGCGCTGCCGCTGGAAGGCGTACGTGGGCAGATCCACCACGGACGCGCCCAGCCCGGCGAACACCGCGGCCCAGTCGACGGCCACGCCACGGACGAACGCCTCGCCCAGCGAGGCCAGGAACCGCTCGGGACCACCGTCGTCACGGCGCAGCGACCCCACGACCACGGCGTCCTCGACGGTCGCCTGGAGCGGCATGGTCAGCACCGGATGCGGGGACATCTCCAGGAACGTGCCGAACCCGGCGGCGGACAGAGCCCGCACCGCCGACTCCAGCTCCACCGTCTCCCGCAGATTGGTGTACCAGTACCCGGCGTCCAGACCCGCGGTGTCCAGGGGTGTGCCCGTGACGGTGGAGTGGAAGGTGGTGTCCGAGGTGCGCGGGCGGATCGGGGCGAGCAGGTCGAGCAACTCCTCGCGGAGCGCTTCCACATGGGCCGAGTGGGACGCGTAGTCCACCGGGATCAGCTTCGCCCGTACGTCCCCGCCCTCGCACTCCGCCTGGAGTTCACGAAGGGCCTCCGGGTCACCGGACACCACGATCGAGCCGGGACCGTTGACCGCAGCCACCGAGATACGACCGTCCCAGGCGGTGATGCGCTCCCGCACCCGATCGGCGCCCTCCGACACGGACATCATGCCGCCACGACCCGCCAACCCACGGGCGATGGCCTGCGACCGCAACGCCACCACCCGCGCCCCGTCCTCCAACGACAGCCCACCCGCCACCACCGCAGCAGCGATCTCCCCCTGCGAATGCCCCACCACCGCCGCAGGCGTCACCCCACACGCCCGCCACACCTCCGCCAACGACACCATCACCGCCCACAACGCCGGCTGCACCACATCCACCCGCCCCAACCCCGGACCCCCACCCCGCAACACCTCACTCAACGACCAGTCGACGAACGCCGACAGCGCCACCTCACACTCCGCCAACCGACCCGCGAACACCGGCGACGAATCCAACAACTCCACCGCCATACCCACCCACTGCGACCCCTGCCCCGGAAACACGAACACCGG
>NZ_JBHYVB010000385.1:1997-5116 GCF_042750115.1 Streptomyces sp. NPDC059455 | reverse complement strand
GGACCGTTACGCGCCGGCCCTTGTACTGGGGGCGGGCGGCGGCCGCCGCCGCGGTGGGGGCGGCCCCCTCCCCCCCCCCCCCGCCGCTCGGCCCGCGCCCCCAGTGGCACGCCCGGCGGCCCCGGGGGGGCCGGGCCCGCGCCTGGGCGCCACTCACCCCGCTGCTGTCGGCCGCCGTGCCCGACGCCCTCGACCTCGCCGACGAGGAGGTCACCGAGCTGCTCGGTCCGGCGGCCGGGGCGCTGGACGCCGCCGGGGTCCAGGTGCACTGGCCCAGGGAACTGGCCCGCGGGCTCACCGCCCGCGCCGTCATCGGCCCGGACGGCGACGACGAGACTCAGGACGGCGCCGGGCCCCGGTTCCCCGCCTTCCTCTCCGCCGACGCGCTGCTGCGCTTCAGCTGGCGATTCGCCGTCGGCGACCAGGAGCTCACCCACGCCGAGCTCGACGGGCTCGCCGAGGCCAGCCGGCCGGTGGTACGGCTGCGCGACCAATGGGTCCTCCTCGACCCCGAGGCGGCGCGCCGCGTCCGGGACCGGCAGGACCGCAAGCTCACTCCCGCCGACGCCCTCGGTGCCGTCCTTACCGGTCGCACGGAGGCCGACGGCACCGATGTGGAGGTGCGGCCGACCGGTTGGCTGGAGGCCCTGCGGGACCACCTCGCCGACCCCGAGGGAACCGCCGACACCCAGCGGGCGCCCGTGCCCCAGCCCTCCGCCCTGGCCGCCACGCTGCGCGACTATCAGCTGCGCGGCCTGGACTGGCTGGTCCGGATGACCTCGATCGGCCTCGGCGGCTGTCTCGCCGACGACATGGGGCTCGGCAAGACCATCACCCTGATCGCCCTCCATCTGCACCGTATGGGCATCCCCGAAGCCTCCGGGCCCACTCTGGTGGTCTGCCCGACCTCGCTGATGGGCAACTGGCGGCGCGAGATCGAGCGGTTCGCGCCGGGCACCCCGGTGCGCCGCTACCACGGCTCCGCGCGCAGCCTCGACGGCCTTGACGACGGCGAGTTCGTCCTCACCACCTACGGCACGATGCGGCTCGATGCCCAGCGGCTGGCCGAGGCCGGGCCGTGGGGCATGGTGGTCGCGGACGAGGCGCAGCACGTGAAGAACCCGTTCTCGGCGACGGCGCGGCAGCTGCGCACCATCGGCGCGAAGGCCCGCGTGGCGCTCTCCGGAACCCCCATCGAGAACAACCTCTCCGAACTGTGGGCGATCCTCGACTGGACCACGCCGGGAGTGCTGGGCACCCATGGCGCGTTCCGCAGGCGCTACGCCCAGGCCGTGGAGAGCGGAAGCGACCCCGAGGCCGCCGCTCGGCTGGCGAAACTGGTCCGCCCCTTCCTGCTCCGGCGCCGCAAGTCCGACCCCGGTATCGCCCCCGAACTGCCGCCGAAGACCGAGACGGACCGGGCCGTAGCGCTCACCAAGGAGCAGGCCGGGCTCTACGAGGCGGTGGTGCGCGAGATCCTCGCCGAGATCTCCGGCACCGGCGGCCTCGTCCGGCGCGGGCTCATCGTCAAGCTCCTCACCGGTCTGAAGCAGATCTGCAATCACCCGGCGCAGTATCTGAAGGAGGACCGGCCGGTGGTCCCCGGGCGCTCCGGCAAGCTGGAGCTGCTCGACGAGCTGCTGGACACCAT
The DNA here is from genome assembly GCF_042750115.1 of Streptomyces sp. NPDC059455. Lineage (NCBI taxonomy): Bacteria > Bacillati > Actinomycetota > Actinomycetes > Kitasatosporales > Streptomycetaceae > Streptomyces > Streptomyces sp. NPDC059455. The sequence goes on along the minus strand of NZ_JBHYVB010000385.1, from coordinate 3,465 downwards.
CCTGGCCGAGGGCGCGAGTGTCCTGGTCTTCACCCAGTACGTCCAGATGGCACGCATCCTCGAGGGCCACCTGGCCGCGCGCGGCGTGTCGGCCCAGCTGCTGCACGGCGGTACGCCGGTGGCGCGGCGCGAGGAGATGGTGCGGCGCTTCCAGGATGGCGAGGTCCCGGTGTTCCTGCTGTCGCTGAAGGCGGCGGGCACGGGCCTCAACCTCACCCGGGCCGGGCACGTCGTGCACTACGACCGCTGGTGGAACCCGGCCGTCGAGGCGCAGGCCACCGACCGCGCGTACCGCATCGGCCAGACCCAGCCGGTGCAGGTCCACCGCATCATCGCGGAAGGGACCGTGGAGGACCGCATCGCCGCGATGCTGACGCGCAAGCGGGAGCTGGCGGACGCCGTGCTCGGCTCCGGCGAGGGCGCGCTGACCGAACTGACCGACTCCGAGCTGGCGGAGCTCGTGAAGCTGAGGGGGACCGAACGATGAGCCGTACCGAGTCCGAGCGCACCTTCGCCGCACTGCCGCCCGCCCGTGGCCGCGGCTTCGCCCGCACCTGGTGGGGCCAGGCGTGGCTGAAGGCCCTGGAGGACACGGCACTGGACGGAGAGCAGCTGAAGCGCGGCCGCAAGCAAGCGCGCGAGGGAGCGGTGGGCGCTGTCTGCGTACGCCCCGGCCGGGTCACCGCCGTGGTGCGGGACCGCGACCGCACGCCTTACCGGTCCGATGTGCTGCTGCGGGAGTTCACCGACGCGGAATGGGACCGGCTGCTGGAGGTGGTCGCGGACCGCTCCGGCCATATCGCCGCCCTGCTGGACCGCGACATGCCACCGCAGCTGGCCGAGGACGCGGCGGCCGTGGGCGTCGAACTGCTGCCGGGGATAGGCGATCTGGAGCCGGAGTGCGGCTGTGAGGCGTGGGACCACTGCCCGCACACCGCCGCGCTGTGCTACCAGCTCGCCCGGCTGCTGGACAAGGATCCGTATGTGCTGCTCCTGATGCGCGGACGCGGGGAGCGGGAGCTGCTGGACGAGCTCCAGGTGCGCAGCGCGGCGCGGGCCGCCCGGCACCTGCCGCGGCCGGCGGAGGACGCCGCTCCGCCGGCTCCGGAGGGCGTACCGGCCCGGGAGGCGTTCGCCGCGCCCGGTCAGCCCCCGCTGCCCGCTCCCCCGCCCACCATCGCCGCGCCCGGCCGTCCTCCGGCGCTGGCGGGCGGCACGGACCCGGCCGAGGGGCTGGATGTGGCCGCGCTGGAGTTCCTTGCGGCGGACGCCGCGGTACGCGCCCAGCGGCTGCTGGCCGAGGCGCCGCGGGCCCGCCCCCCCCCAGCCCCCGGGGCCGGCCCCGTGGGGGGGGGGGCGGGCGACGTGGTGCGGGCCGGGGGGGGGGGCGCCGCCGCGCCCCCGCCCGCTACGCCGCCGCTGGTGCCCCCGCCGCCCGGCACCCCGCCCGCCGCACCCCCGCCGCCGT
>NZ_JBHYVB010000385.1:0-1987 GCF_042750115.1 Streptomyces sp. NPDC059455 | reverse complement strand
GGGTTTGTTTGGCGCCGTGGGGCTGTTCCTGGGGGCCGCCCCCGGGCTCCGCGCCCTGGGGTTGCGGGCCGGGGCGCTCGCGCCCGGCCACGCCACCACCCCGGTCCCGGCCGCGTTGACGGTCTGGCAGGACACGGTGCGACTGACCGCTGCCGGTCCCCCGGCCCCGATCGCCGCCCGGCTCGCGACGGGCTGCGGGCGCGACCGCGCCGATCTGGCGCGGGCCGTCCGCGCCTGGGAGCACGGCGGGGCCGCCGCGCTCACCGTGCTGGAGGAGGAGTGGACGCCGGACGTGGAGGCCCTCGCGCGGGCCCGCGCCCAGCTCGCGGCCGCCTGGGAGGGGGACGAGCGGGCACCCCGGCTGCGCGCCACGGCGAACCGCTGGACGGTGGTGGGCGCCGATCTCCAGGTGCGCTACGGCCAGGACGGGCGCTGGTGGCCGTACCGCAGGGAACGCGGTCGTTGGTGGCCCTCGGGCCCGGCCGGACACGACCCGGCGGCGGCGCTGGCGATGCCCGGCTCCGACGGCTGACGCGGCGCACGGCCGGTGGCGGTATCCCGTCCGCCATCGGCCTCGGGCCAGGGCCAGGAAGGGCGCACCATCCCGACGGCACCGCGGTGCCCGCGGACGAGACGGGACGAGACGGGCGGAAAGTCCAGGCGGCCTGAGGATCCACGCGGGTGGAAGGTCCAGACGACCCGAAGGTCCAAGCGGCCCGAAGGTCCAAGCGGACCCAAGGTCCAAGCGGGCCGAAGAACCAGCAACGCCGAAGGCAGCCGGGCGGCAACCTTTGGGTGGGCCGTGGAGACCGTAAGGCGTCAACCCCCTCGGCACGCCTCCACGGGACGGAGTCACCGACCATGACCCTCAGTCCACGGCGCCCCCGGCGCCGCCGCCCCGCTCCGCTCATCGGCTCCCTGGCCCTGGCCACCGGCGTCGGGCTCGCCGTCGCCCCGGCCCACGCCGCCACGCCCACGGCCGACTCGCCGACGGCCGCGGCGGCCACCATCGTGGTGGCCAAGGATGGCAGCGGCACCTACACCACCGTGCAGGCGGCCGTCGACGCGGTGCCGGCGAACAACCCGTCCGCCGTCACCATCTCCATCAAGCCCGGTACGTACCGCGAGACGGTGAAGGTCCCCGCCAACAAGCCGCACATCCGGCTGGTGGGCACCACGAGCAGCAAGAACGACGTGACGATCGTCTACAACAACGCCTCCGGCACCCCCAAGCCCGGCGGAGGCACCTACGGCACCAGCGGCAGCGCGACCGTGGCCATCGAGGCCGATGACTTCCAGGCCCGCAATCTGCAGTTCGTGAACGACTTCAACGAGGGCAACACCAGCATCACCGACAAGCAGGCGGTCGCGCTGCGCACCGCGGGCGACCAGATCGTCCTGGACAACATCGGCGCGGTCGGGGACCAGGACACCCTGCTGCTGGACTCCGCGAGCAAGGACAGGGTCGGCCGGGTGTATGTCAACAACGCCTGGATCCAGGGGAATGTCGACTTCATCTTCGGCCGGGCCTCCGCCGTGATCAGCAAGTCGGCGATCCGGCTCGTCAAGCGCTACGACGGCAGCTCCGGCGGCTATGTCGCGGCGCCCTCGACGGCGGCCGGGAAGAAGGGCTTCCTGTTCATCAACAGCAACATCACCGGGGATGTCGGCTCCCGGTCGTTCTATCTCGGCCGTCCCTGGCACGCGGGCGGCGACGCCAGTCTCGATCCGCAGGCGATCGTTCGCAATACGGATCTGTCAGCGGCGATCAAGACCACACCGTGGACGGACATGAGCGGCTTCTCCTGGAAGGACGACCGCTTCGCGGAGTACAAGAACATCGGCGCCGGTTCCGGTGCGGCGAGCACGGACCGTCCGCAGCTGACCGACGCCCAGGCCGCGGACTACGAGATCGCCGACTGGCTCGGCGGCTGGCAGCCGTCGTCCTGAGCGGTCGGCAGCCGGAGTCCTGAGCCGGTGAGAGCCC
>NZ_JBHYVB010000384.1:3084-5137 GCF_042750115.1 Streptomyces sp. NPDC059455 | reverse complement strand
GCACCCGGGTCACTCCCCCACCCCCGGGGGTCTGGGGCAGAGCCCCAGTTGTGGGAAGGGGCGGGGAGGGGAAAGCAGCCCGCCGCAGGCGTCACGATCCGCCGGACACCCCGTAGCGTGCGTCGGCAAAGCCGCGGGTATGCGCCGCCCCCCATCGCCGAGCAACGCTGCCTACGGCAGCGCCAACATCCGCTCCAGCGCCAGCTTGGCGAAGTGCTCGGTCTCCTTGTCGACCTGGATGCGGTTGACCACCTTGCCGGCCACCAGCGACTCCAGCGCCCACACCAGATGCGGCAGATCGATCCGGTTCATGGTCGAGCAGAAGCAGACCGTCTTGTCGAGGAAGGCGATCTCCTTGCCCTGGTCGGCGAAGCGATTGGCCAGGCGCCGTACGAGGTTCAGCTCGGTGCCGATCGCCCACTTCGATCCGGCGGGGGCGGCCTCCAGGGCCTTGATGATGTACTCGGTCGAGCCCACGTAGTCGGCCGCCGTCACGACCTCGTGCTTGCACTCGGGGTGCACCAGCACGTTCACGCCCGGTATGCGCTCGCGCACATCGTTGACCGAGTCCAGTGAGAAGCGGCCGTGCACCGAGCAGTGGCCGCGCCACAGGATCATCGTGGCGGCGCGCAGCTGCTCGGGGGTGAGCCCGCCGTTCGGCTTGTGCGGGTTGTAGACGACGCAGTCGTCCAGCGACATGCCCATGTCGCGGACCGCCGTATTGCGCCCCAGGTGCTGATCGGGCAGGAACAGCACCTTCTGGCCCTGCTGGAACGCCCACTCCAGCGCCCGCTGGGCATTGGAGGAGGTGCAGATCGTGCCGCCGTGGCGACCGGTGAACGCCTTGATGTCGGCGGAGGAGTTCATGTACGAGACGGGCACCGTCACATCCGCCACACCGGCCTCGGTGAGCACCTCCCAGCACTCGGCGACCTGCTCGGCCGTGGCCATGTCGGCCATCGAGCAGCCGGCCGCCAGATCGGGGAGAACTACCTGCTGGGCGTCGCCTGTGAGGATGTCGGCGGACTCGGCCATGAAGTGCACACCGCAGAAGACGATGTACTCGGCGTCCGGCCGCGCGGCCGCGTCCCGGGCGAGCTTGAAGGAGTCTCCGGTGACATCAGCGAACTCGATGACCTCGTCGCGCTGGTAGTGGTGGCCGAGCACGAAGACCTTGTCCCCGAGCTTCTCCTTGGCCGCGCGGGCGCGTGCCACCAGGTCCGGGTCGGAGGGCGCCGGGAGGTCTCCCGGGCACTCCACGCCGCGCTCGCTCCGGGGGTCGGCCTCCCGGCCGAGAAGCAGCAGAGCGAGCGGGGTCGGCTGCACGTCGAGGGGCTGGGCGGTGGTCACGTCACGCACCCTTCTTTCTTCGCTGGGAACCCTAATCGTCAGAATGACGCTATCTATCATAGCTCCTTCACGTCACGTTGACGAGAGGCATTGTGTCGATGTGACGCATTCCGGTGTGTCCGCCCGTATGCGAGCATGAAGGGCAACAGGAGATAGGCGCTTGGGCCCGGAATGAATCCGGGACGCCGTTGGTTTGTGCCAACGGCAAGCAGTCCGTACGACCCGGGAGAGAAGCAGATGACCGTTCAGGACGAGACCACCGCGAGCGAGGGCATCATCCTGTCCGACGCCGCCGCGTCGAAGGTCAAGAGCCTGCTGGAGCAGGAGGGCCGCGACGACCTCGCGCTGCGCGTCGCCGTCCAGCCCGGCGGCTGCTCCGGCCTGCGCTACCAGCTCTTCTTCGACGAGCGTTCGCTCGACGGCGACGTCGTCAAGGACTTCGAGGGCGTGAAGGTCGTGACCGACCGCATGAGCGCCCCGTACCTGGGCGGTGCCTCGATCGACTTCGTCGACACCATCGAGAAGCAGGGCTTCACCATCGACAACCCGAACGCCACGGGCTCCTGCGCCTGCGGCGACTCCTTCAGCTGAGCCCCCGGGCGCGGCGGAGCGAACAGCACGACGGAAGGGGGCGGGCCCCCGGGGGCCCCCCCCCCCCCGCGGGGCGGTGACCGTCGCGGACACACGCCGCCGGACCCGGACC
>NZ_JBHYVB010000384.1:0-3074 GCF_042750115.1 Streptomyces sp. NPDC059455 | reverse complement strand
GGCCCACTCTCGGCGCGCGCGCGGGGGGGGGGGGCCCCCCCCCGCGGGGGGGGGGGGGGGGGCCCCCGCGCCCCCCCCCCCTTCCGGCTGTCCTGAGCCGTTCGCTCACTTCCGCAGCGGCACCGTCTCACCGGTGGACCCGTCCACGACCTTCCGGCCGTCCAGCGGCTCCTTCAGTGTCACCTTCTGCTCCAGCTGCTTGGCGATGAGGATGCAGGCCCGCCCCGGATGCTTCGGCTTGCTCTTGAGGTCCAGCGTCACCTTGTCGGAGGTCTCCTTCGCGGAGACCGAGTAGGTGTTGCAGACCCCGCCCCAGAAGCGCAGCGTCAGGGTTTTGCCGTCCACGCTGTACGAGGTGAGGTGATCCGGCTTGGAGGTGCTGTCCCCCTTGCCCGGCGAGGGGGAGTGGCCCGGCTCCTTCGCCTTCTTGATGAACTCCGGCTTCACCGCGGGGTAGGGGAGGGTGACCGCCACCCGGTTGGTCCCGGTCGGCTTGGTCTCGAAGATCCACGACGGCACCAGCGCCCGCCGGCCGTCCACCATGTGCGAGGCGAGGCCGAAGGTCACCTTGCGCACGCTCACCTTGCCCGAGGGGCCGTCGCTCCTGCCCGACGTCGAGTTCAGCCGCTGCAGCGCCTGGTCCGCGCCGAGCACCGGATAGGTGTCGTCCTCCTTGGGCTTCGACAGCGTCCCGCTGCCGCCGACCAGCTGGCCGTCGGCGCCGACCTGCAGATTGGTGCCCCAGCCGTAGGTGGGCAGATCGCCCACCTTCGGGTCCGCGTTCACCATCCGCACGGCGCCGTAGAGGCCGCTCGCGTCCAGCTTGGCGTCCGACAGCCCGAGCGCCTTGAGCACCGGCTCGGCGGCGCTCTGGGCCTTCTCCTCGGAGACGGCCTTGTCGCGGCCGTCGGAGGCGCCGTTGTCGCCGCGCTTGTCGCCGTCGCGGTAGGTGGGGCAGCTCTGGTCGGCCTTGTTGGGCTTGTCCGCCCCGTCGCCCTTGTCGGTCCGCGTGGTCTGCGGCGCCTTCTTCCCGTCCGGGTGGACGCAGGCCGTGTCACCCGGCGCCCCGTAGCGGGAGTACGACCAGCTGCCCGGCCCGGTCCGGCTCACCCGCAGCGTCGGGCCGCTCGCGTCCGGGGCGCCGCCCACCTTCCAGTACCCGTGGTCGGCGCGGGGGCTGCCGGAGACGTCCAGGGCCTTCGCCAGCCGCGCCACATCGGCCTTGGCGACCTTCGGGTCGGTCAGATACACCGGGGCCTCGTCGGGCCCGTCCGGCAGCTTGCCCGTCACCACATAGCGGCCGCCGTGCGGGTCGGGCTCACCGGGCGCGATGCCCTCGTTCCCGCCCGGGTCTCCGCCCGGGTCTCCGCCCGGGGAGGCGTAGGCGTCCAATGCGAGGGGTTTCGGCGATCCGTCCTCGCCCGACGCGCCCGGACCCCGGGTGCCGCCGTCCGCCGCGGTGGAGGCCCAGTAGGCGCCGCCACCACCGGCGACCAGCACCGCGGCCGCGACCGAAACGACGGCCAGCGGCGAGCGCCGGCGCGCACGGGAAGTGTCGTCGTCGGGGGTCTGCGGGGTGTCGGTGTCCTCGGTGCTCACCGTTTCGCTCCTTCGGCTCCGCTCACGTTCTACGGTCCCATCCCTCGCGAGGAGATGCCGATGAGACGGAGCCGGGGCGCGGCCGGTTCCGTCAATCGCCGTAATCGGACATGCCGGCCAGCAGATCGGCCGATGTGGCGGGCACCGTGATCCCCCGGATGCGGGAGGCGGCGACCGGGGAAACGGGCCTGGTGGGAGCGGCCGATATGGTGACCGTCCAGTGCGGCGCCATCCGCGCCCCGTCGCCGCGCAGCTCCTCCAGATATTCGGGCTCGATGGCCCCGGTGGCGGGAAAAGCGGGGGTGAGGTGCTGGGGCATGATGCCTCCCGGTCCTTGGGTGTCGCCGACGCGTCCCCCGTATCCACGCACCGTATTCAGCGGCTGTCGGTGAAAAAAGACCTACTATCGGGTAGTTTCTTCCGTTCGTATGGGCCGGGCCGAGCAGATAGCGTGAAGCGTCCGATCTCTCTGCCCCGCAGGAGCGACTCAGTGCGTATCGCCGTAACCGGCTCCATCGCCACCGACCATCTGATGTCTTTCCCCGGCCGTTTCGCCGATCAGCTGGTCGCCGATCAGCTGCATACGGTCTCCCTCTCCTTCCTGGTCGACACCCTCGACGTCCGCCGCGGCGGAGTCGGTCCCAACATCTGTTTCGGCATGGGTGTGCTGGGTCTGCGCCCGATCCTGGTCGGCGCGGCCGGCGAGGACTTCGCCGACTACCGCGCCTGGCTGGACCGGCACGGTGTGGACACCGCGTCCGTCCATATCTCCGAGGTCCAGCACACCGCGCGCTTCGTGTGCACCACCGACGCCGACCACAACCAGATCGCGTCCTTCTACACCGGCGCCATGAGCGAGGCCCGCCAGATCGAGCTCCAGCCGGTCGCGGAGCGCGTCGGCGGCCTCGACCTGGTGCTGATCAGCGCGGACGACCCGGAGGCCATGGTCCGCCACACCGAGGAGTGCCGCTCGCGCGGCATCGCCTTCGCCGCCGACCCCTCCCAGCAGCTCGCCCGCATGGACGGGGAGGACATCCGGATGCTGATCGGCGGCGCGGAGTACCTCTTCACCAATGAGTACGAGGCCGCGCTGATCGAGACCAAGACCGGCTGGACCGCGGACCAGATCCTCGCCAAGGTCGGCACCCGCGTCACCACGCTCGGCGCCCAGGGCGTGCGGATCGACCGCGAGGGCGAGGAGCCCGTCGTCGTCGGCTGCCCGGAGGAGGAGCAGAAGGCCGACCCGACCGGCGTCGGCGACGCCTTCCGCGCGGGCTTCCTCTCCGGTCTGTCCTGGAACCTCTCGCTGGAGCGGGCCGCCCAGGTGGGCTGCATGCTGGCGACGCTGGTCATCGAGACGGTCGGCACGCAGGAGTACGAGCTGCGCCGCGGCCACTTCATGGAGCGCCTGGCCAAGGCGTACGGCCATGACGCGGCGGGCGAGATCGCGGCCCGCCTCCCCTGAACCCGTGGGG
>NZ_JBHYVB010000383.1:0-5163 GCF_042750115.1 Streptomyces sp. NPDC059455 | reverse complement strand
CAGAGTTCGTCAGGAACCAGCCGCTGCGACAGACCAACACCCATAGCGCAACATCATGCCGCATCAACCTGACACCACGTGAGACAAGCTCTTAGCCTCCCGCCATGCGCGCAGTTCGCCCACCATTACACAGATCTGCAAAGTGCTCAGGAATCAATGGGCCACAGGGATTCATGGACCATCGGGGCTCCGACGTCGCTGGCGGCACAAATGAACGTGTCTGGCACTGCGTCAGAGAACGATGGTGGCCCGGGAATAGATTGCGGAGGAGTCGCGCATTTCACCGGCCGCTCATACCGTCGGGAAGCTTGATGCAGCTCTCAGCCATCTCGGTTCCACGGCCTTTTCTCGAAGGTGCATCTCCTTTTCGTGGAAGCGCGGCGCTCACCTGCCCGACCGGCTCCCGTCCGAGGACGTCGCGGCCGTACCGGACACTCGCATGGGTCGCGACCTGTGCGGAGAGCATCATCCGCGGCTGCTCCGGCACCCATCCCGCCATCATCCCTGCCATCCCCGATCGCCACTTCTCGAGTTACACGAGTACACGTGAAGAAATTGTGGATATACGTCCACACCGATCTCCTTGCGCCCCCTACGACACCCCTCCCCAGCTCGCCCACCACACCCGCTGCCGTCCGCCCCGGGGCCGAGCCCGTCAGGGGGAGCGCGTCCCCGCCCGCCCGTCCGTGGCGAGGGTGTCGGCCAGCGGGTTGAGCAGCTGGCCGGCCAGGTCGAGCAGCTGCTGCTCGACCGGGGTGAGCGCACCAAGGGCGCTGGCCAGCCATTCGGCCCGCTGCGCGAGATCGTCGGACAGCGCTTGGGCGCCGGCGTCGGCGATCGAGAGGATCGAGGCGCGCCGGTCGGTCTCCGAACGCCGCCTGCTGATCAGGCCGTCCGCCTCCAGCTCGCCGAAGGTCCGGGTCAGGGCCTGGAGTTGCTGGTGCTCGGCAAGGGCCACGGCGCTGGGGGTGCAGGGCCCGTTCCGACGCAGGTGGCCCAGCACCATGATCTTTTTCGCGGTCAGGGCACCGGGCGGGCGCTCGTGGCGCAGGCGGGAGCCCAGTCGGAGCAAGCTTTGGAGCAGGGCCTGGGCACAGTCGTCGGTATCCACCGGTTGATACTAAACCGTCATGTAGCATCAGCAGGTGAGATGCCCCGGAAATCTGCACAAAGTCGGCCATGCAGAGGGTGGGAATGCTAATCAAAAGCTATTACTCGGCGGTGGCAATGGTCGCCGTGCTGGGCTCCTTCTTCACGGCGGTGGAGGTCGCGCGCCTCGTCGCGGGGTACCCGGCGGCGGTGCTCGCGGTGCCGGCCGTGATTTTCGCATTCACGGTGTCGCGCCGCCCTGGCGGTGAGCCGGTCCCGGAGAAAGTCATGGCGGCCGCCACGCTCTCGGTCCTCGCGGGGGCGAGCGTCTGGCTCGGTTCGCAGATGGCCGGACACCCCGTGATCTGCGGGGCGGTGTTCGTGGTGCTGATGGCGGGTTCGATCTGGACCAGGCGGTTCGGAGCGGCGGTCACCCGGCTGGGGGCGCTGGTTCCGCTGGCCCTGATCGCCGCTCTGCTGCCCGCCGGATCCGGTACGGGGCGCATGGCGTGGTGGCCGCTCTGCGGATGGATGGCGCTGGTGGGGTTCAGTGCCTTCGTATGGGTCCGCGTCGTGCGCCGGGTCGCCGAGAAGCTGACCGGCCTTCCGGGTTCGCAGCCGGGGCAGGCCCCTGCCAAGCGGTCTGCGCAGCGCGCCGGACTGTCGCCCCGCACCCGGATGGCACTGCAGATGGCGGTGGCGCTGACCGCCGCGTTCTCACTCGGGCACCTCGTATTCGGCGAACACTGGCAGTGGTGCGTGATCAGCGCGATGGTCGTCAGCCTCGGCCCGGTCGGCCGCGGGGACCTGGCTCTCAAGGGCGTCGAGCGTGGACTGGGCGCGATGGCGGGCACACTCGTCGCGGCCCTGATCGCCGCGGTGGCCGAACCCCAGGGCACGACCAGCATCGTGCTGATCTTCGTGGTGCTGGCCCTGGCCTCGACCCTGCGCGCCTACAACTACGCCTTCTACGCCGCAGGCATCACGACGGCGTTGTCCCTGTTCTACGGGTACTTCGGCCAGTCCCCCCAGCACCTGCTGCTCATCCGCCTGCAGGCTCTGGTCCTGGGGGCTGTGCTGGCGGTGGTCGTGGGCTGGTTCCTCGTGCCGGTGCGGACGAGCGACGCGCTACGCCTCCGGCTGGGTGCGACCCTAGGCACCCTCGGCTCGGTGCTCGATGCTCGCAGCGACGGGGCCTCCACCGCCAAGGCACTCGCCGCGTTCGACGCCGCAGCCACCAACCTGAACGCCAGCGCGCGTTCGCACCGGCTGTACCGGGCAGCCACCCGGAAGTTGGGCACGGGGCACGGGATCACGCCGGCCGACGCCGGCGAGGCGCTGCTCGCGACCCGCGGCCCGGTGCACGCCCTGGCCGCGAGCGAGCCCGGCCCGCGCGAAGCTGCCACCGCCGAGACCGTCAGGCTGCTGCGCCGCGCGGTGTCGGCCCCGGCGGATCCCCTGCCCGAGCTGCCGGAACCCGCTGCGGCGGCGCCGCTGGCCGACCTCGATGCCGCACTCCGGCGGTTCACGGCCGCGATCCCGGCCCTCGCCAAGCGCCGGCCGCCCGAGCCGACCAGCAGCGACGACGTCCTCCAGCCGCCCGTTTCCGCCGCCTGACCGACCCGCCGCCCGACTGAACCGCCGTCAGCCCGACGTGGTCAGCCGGAGGTGCTCAAGACCGCGCAGGACGGTGTGGGGCTTCCACACGGGCGGCTCGGTCATCCGGGACTCGGCGAGGATGGGCAGCAGGTGGCGCAGGGCGATGGCGGCCTCGGCGCGTCCCAGCGGAGCGCCCAGGCAGAAGTGGATCCCGTGGCCGAACGACAGGTGCCGGCGGGCCGGGCGGACGAAGTCGAAGTCCTCCGGGTCATCGCCGAGTGCCTCGTCGCGGTTGGCAGCGCCGAGGAGCATGAGGGCACGCGCGCCGGCCGGGACCGTGGTGTCGCCGACCGTGGTGTCCTCCAGCGCGGACCGGACCAGGAGCTGGATGGGCGGGTCGTAGCGCAGGGCCTCTTCGACGCACCTCTCGACCAGGTCCGGGTCGGCCCGCAGGGCGGCGAGCTGGGCGGGGTGGTTGAGCAGGGCGAGCACGGACCCGCCGATGAGGCTGCGGGTGGTCTCGTGGCCGGCGATGAGCAGCAGCCGGCAGGTGATGATGATCTCGTGCTCGGTCAGCGTGCCGTCCTCGTCGTGGACGTGGACGAGGGCGGAGACGAGGTCGTCGCCCGGTTCGCGGCGCCGCTTGGGAATCAGCGCCCCGAGGTAATCGTGGAAGCTGTCACGGGCCGCGCGCATCGTGACGCGGTTCTCGGGCGTGATGAGGAAGCCGGGGTCGATGCTCCGGGACAGCTGCTCGGACCAGGTCACCACCATGGGCCGGTCGGCCTCCGGGATGCCGAGCAGCTCGCTGATCACCCGGACCGGCAGCGGGAGCGCGACGTCGCGGATGACGTCGAAGCTCGGGCCGAGGTCGCCCACCAACTCGCCGGCGATCGCCTCGATGCGCGGCATCAGCGCCCGGACGCTCGCCGGGGTGAGGGCGCGGGACGCCAGGCGGCGCAGCCGCGTGTGGTCGGGCGGGTTCAGCCGGAGCATGTTGCTGGCGTTGTCCTGGGCGGTGACCACGGCCGCGTCGGCGTCGGCGGCGCTGGCCGTCTCCGAGACGGCTCTGGCCGTGTCCGGGGCGGCGGGTGCCGGCTGGCCGGTGCCCCGCCACAGGCTGCGCAGCGGGCTGGCCTCGCGCGGCGCGTGGCCGAAGGCCGAGCTGCTGAGGACCGCCGCGCAGTCCTCGTAGCGGCTGAAGACGAACAGCTTCTCGTGCGGGCGGACGACCGATTGCCGCGCACGCCACTTCGCGTATTCCGGGTACGGGTCACCGAGGCCGAAGAGAGCGGCGAGGGCCTGGAGCTCCTCCGGGCGGACCTCAAGGTCGGTCATCAGTGTGTTCCCGTCGGTTGTACGGGCTCACGGGTGAGCCGGGTGGTCAGTTCAGTGAGGTGTCGATCAACGTGGCGGCCCGGGGCCCGGCGACGTGCGGCCCGGCCCGCGGGCACGCGGTGGCCGCGTCCGGGCCGGCGAGTGGACGCGGCGTCAGAGCAGGCGCCGTCAGAGGACGGTGTCCTCGTACCCGGCCGGCCGGCCTTCGAGGATCACGGTCTTGGTTTCGAGGTAGGGCAGCAGTCCCTCGCGTCCGCCTTCGCGGCCGATGCCGGACTGCTTGAACCCGCCGAACGCGATGCCGAGGTCGCTGCGCAGCGCGTTGTGTCCGACGGTGCCAGAGCGCAGCTGCCTGGAAACCTCGCGGGCCCGGTTGACGTCGTTGGTGAACACCGCCGCGTTGAGGCCGTAGATGGTGTCGTTGGCGATCCGGATCGCGTCCTGCTCGTCGGCCGCGGGGATGACGGACAGCACGGGGCCGAAGATCTCCTCCTGGGCGATGACCGAGCGGTTGTCGACGTTGCCGAACACGGTGGGCTCGACGTACCAGCCGCGGGTCAGGCCCTTCGGGCGACCGCCGCCGGTGGCCAGCGTGGCCCCTTCCGCGACGCCCTTGGCGATGTACCCCTCGACCCGGTCCCGCTGCCGGCTGGCCGCCAGCGGCCCCATCTGCGAGCGCGGGTCGAACGGGTCCCCGACGCGCACCCGGGAGAACACGCCGACGAGGGCCTCGACCAGTTCGTCGTGCCGCGAGCCGCTGACCACGATCCGGGTCAGCGACGAGCAGACCTGCCCGGTGAGGAAGCACTCGGCCTGGGCGAGGCTGCGCGCGGCCGTGGCGAGGTCCATGTCGTCCAGGACGACGGCGGCGGACTTGCCACCGAGCTCCAGCGTGCAGCGGGCCACGCGCTCGCCGCAGATCGAGGCGATGCGCCGTCCGGTGGCCGTCGACCCGGTGAACGTGATCTTGTCCACCCGCGGGTCGCGCACCAGCAGTTCGGACACCTCGCGGTCCGCGGTGACGACGTTGATCACGCCGGGCGGAGCGTAAATGGGCGAGCCCCTGGCTGCCGGCAGGGAGGGGTGACTGGGAGGTCCAGTGCGGGAGACGGCGCGAGCGGGGGCGCGACCGGGCAC
>NZ_JBHYVB010000382.1:0-5177 GCF_042750115.1 Streptomyces sp. NPDC059455 | reverse complement strand
ACGGGCCGTTCGGCGGTCCGTCCCGCACTGGCACGAACCGCCGATCTGACCGCCATGTCCGACTGTGACCGGTATCGCAGGGTGAGTCCGGCGCACCTGGGTACCCGCTGGCCATGAACAGAAATGAGCAGCCAATGCTCACTCCCGATCTGCCGCCGGTCGTCGACGTACCGGATCTGACCTTCCCTCCTCAGGGACGTCACTCCGATGAGTCGAAGCGCGCGGCGGAGCGGAACGGTGACCAGGAAACCCCTACCTCCGCCTCCGCCCCCACCCCCTCCTCCGGCCCCTCCCCCGGCCCGCGCCGCTTGGCGGCGTGACGGACGAACCCCCAGCCCGCGACCGATCCCCTCGCGTCGCCGCCCCGACGGCCGGAGCCGCCGGGATGATCTCGCGCACTCCCCGTGTTGACCATCGGCACGGGGAGACGCAAGGCGAGTCTTCGCACACGAGACAAGGGGACGGACATCATGCCGTTGCAGGGTGAGTACGAGCCGAGCCCGGAGAAGTTCGTACGCGATCAGGTCGAGCTGATCGAGAGCTCCGGTGGCACCGAGGGCACGACCATGCGGGGCATGCCCGTGGTCGTCCTGACGACGCTGGGCGCGAAGAGCGGGAAGATCCGCAAGACCCCGCTGATGCGGGTGGAGCACAACGGCGCCTATGCCGTCGTCGCCTCGCTGGGCGGCTCCGCCAAGCATCCGGTCTGGTACTACAACGTCGTGGCCGACCCGCGGGTCGAGCTGCAGGACGGCCCGCTGCGGCAGGACATGACCGCGCGCGAGGTCACCGGCGAGGAGAAGGCCCGGTGGTGGGAGCGCGCCGTCGAGGCGTACCCGGACTACGCCGACTACCAGACGAAGACCGACCGCCAGATCCCGGTCTTCGTGCTGGAGGCGGCGGCCACCGCGCACTGACCCGCGGGTCCCGGCGCGTTCCGGCGCGCCCGGCGCCTGTGGATCGCCGGGAGCCCGTGGATCGCGGGGAGCCCCCCTGTGATCGACGCCAAAGCATGCCTGTTTGATAGATCGGGTAGCCGGGAACCGACCCGGGATCCGTACCCAAGGAAGTGCGCCACATGAACGTGACAGACAAATCAGACTTCGCGCCGATCTACGACAGCCTCGTGGCGGAGCACGGCGACGTCCCCGCGGAGGCCCGGGAGGCGGCCGAGGAAATCCAGCGCGAGGCCGCCGAGGCCCTGGACTGGAGCAAGGTGCGCGGCGGCGGCTGACGCACTCCGGCCCCGTCGCCCGGGGCCACCGCATCCGGCTCCGTGAGCGGCCGTCCGTCATCTGCCCGGAAGGCCGCTCGACACCCCTCACCTTCGATAAGCTGCCGCTGACGCACTGTGCTTGATGGCGTCGACAGCTATCTCACGAGGGGAAACAGTTGACTACAGGGGTAGAGACTTTCGAGTTTCAGGTCGAGGCACGACAGCTTCTGCAGTTGATGATCCATTCGATCTACTCGAACAAGGACGTCTTTCTGCGCGAGCTCATCTCCAACGCGTCCGACGCGTTGGACAGACTGCGCCTCGAATCGCTCCGCGATGAAAACCTCCAGGCGGACACCTCTGATCTCCATATCGCCATCGAGATCGACCAGGAGTCGCGCACGCTGACCGTCCGCGACAATGGCATCGGCATGTCGCATGAGGGGGTCGTGGAGCTCATCGGCACGATCGCGAACTCCGGCACCGCGAAATTCCTCAAGGAGCTTCGGGAGTCGAAGGACGCGGCCGCTTCCGCGGATCTCATCGGGCAGTTCGGAGTGGGCTTCTACTCCAGCTTCATGGTGGCCGACGAGGTGACCATGGAGACCCGTCACGCCGGGGAGAGCCAGGGCACCCGCTGGATCTCCAGCGGCGAGGGCACCTACACGATCGAGCCGCTCGACGACGCCCCCCAGGGCACCTCCGTGACGTTGAAGCTCAAGACGGAGGACACCGAGGACCACCTCTACGACTACGCCTCGCCCTGGAAGATCCGGGAGATCGTCAAGCAGCACTCGGACTTCATCACCTGGCCGATCAGGATGGCCCCCGCCCAGGCCCCGGCCGCGGCGGACGAGGCGGAGCAGACGGAGGAGGGCGACGAGAAGGCGCCCGAGCTCGAGACCGTCAACTCGATGAAGGCGCTGTGGGCCCGTCCCAAGGACGAGGTCACCGACGAGGAATACCACGAGTTCTACAAGCACATCAGCCATGACTGGGTCGATCCGCTCGAGACCATCCGCATGCAGGCGGAGGGCACCTTCGAATACCAGTCGCTGCTGTTCATTCCGGCCCGGGCACCGCAGGACCTGTATATGCAGGACCGCAAGCGGGGGGTGCAGCTCTATGTGAAGCGCGTCTTCATCATGGACGACTGCGAAGCGCTGATGCCGGAATACCTCCGCTTCGTCAAGGGCGTGGTGGACGCCGCGGATCTCTCGCTGAACGTCTCGCGGGAAACCCTTCAGCAGGACCGCCAGATTCAGCTGATGCGGCGCCGTCTGGTGAAGAAGGTGCTCTCGACGGTGAAGGACATCATGTCCTCCGACGCGGAGCGCTACGCGACCTTCTGGAAGGAATTCGGCCGCGTTCTCAAGGAAGGTCTCCTCAGCGATCTGGAGAACCGCGAGGCGATCCTCGAGGTGTGTTCGTTCGCCTCGACCCAGGACGCCGAGCAGCCGACCACGCTGCGCGGTTATGCCGAGCGCATGAAGGACGGGCAGGAGCACATCTACTACATGACCGGCGAGTCCCGGTCGATCGTGGAGAGCTCGCCCCATATGGAGGCGTTCCGGGACAAGGGCTTCGAGGTGCTCCTCCTCACCGACCCCATCGACGAGCTGTGGGTCGACGCCGTGCCGGAGTTCGACGGCAAGCAGCTCCGCTCCATCGCCAAGGGGCAGGTCGACC
The DNA here is from genome assembly GCF_042750115.1 of Streptomyces sp. NPDC059455. Classification (NCBI taxonomy): domain Bacteria; kingdom Bacillati; phylum Actinomycetota; class Actinomycetes; order Kitasatosporales; family Streptomycetaceae; genus Streptomyces; species Streptomyces sp. NPDC059455. Next base: position 2,272 of record NZ_JBHYVB010000382.1, on the reverse strand, counting down.
TCGACTCCCAGGACGAGAAGGACGAGGCGGCGGAGGCCGAGCGGGAGCAGCGGCAGAAGGACTTCGCCGAGCTGCTCTCCTGGATGACGTCGACGCTGAGCGAGCAGGTCAAGGAGGTGCGGCTGTCCTCACGGCTGACCACCTCCCCGGCCTGCATCGTCGGGGACACCTTCGATGTCACCCCGGCCCTGGAGAACATCTACCGCTCCATGGGCCAGAGTCTGCCCCAGATCAAGCGCATCCTGGAGCTGAACCCCACCCATCCGCTGGTCAGCGGGTTGCGCAAGGCCCACGCCGAGCGCACGGACGACAGCGGTGACGACAGCGGTCTCGGGGAGACGGCCGAGCTGCTCTACAGCATGGCGCTGCTCGCCGAGGGCGGTGAGCTGAGCGATCCGTCGCGCTTCATCAAGCTGGTGGCGGAGCGGGTGCAGCAGACGCTGTAGCCACGCCTTGGCGTGCGGCGGGGCGGGTCCACTCGGGGCCCGCCCCGCTTCATGTCGGTCACCGTCCGAGGCAGGCCGCCGCGGAGGCGTCGATCAGCTGCCGCAGCGCGCCGTGGAAGACCTCGTGGTCGGTCAGTGCGGCCACGACGACGTCCAGGTTTCCGGTGAGGGCCGGGAAGTCCTCGGGCTCCAGCACGGCGAGCGCGGTACGCGCGGCCGTGCGCACCTGCGTGGCGTTGCGGTGGTCGACGAAGGCGACGGCGCCGAGGGTGAGCAGATACAGCCGCCGGTAGACGCGGATCGCCGCCTCGGGGGTCATTCCGGCGGCGATGTTGTGCGCCAGCTGCGGCTCCACGAGGCGGCTCAGCAGATGCGGCCCCCACCAGGCGCGGCCCGACCGCAGCGCCACCAGCCCGGGGTGCTCGATCAGCACCTCGTAGAACGCGGCGAAGCGGGCCTCGGTGGCGGTGGCCCAGTCCTGATCCCGCCCCACCAGCGGCATCCGCGCGGCCAGCCGGTCCGCGCACGCGTTCACCAGACCGTCGAAGTCGCCGCAGCGGCGGAAGACCGTGGCGTGGGAGACCCCCAGCAGCTGCGCCACCCTGCGGAAGCTCAGCGCCTCGGGCCCCTCGTCGTCGACGACGGTCAGAGCGGCCTCGGCGATGGCCTCCAGGGTGGGCTGGTCGGCTCGGTCCCGGTTGTTGCGCACAGGCCGAGCGTACCAGTGGTTGTTACAGTGTTTCAGTGACTGTTTCCATTGAGGACGTACAAGCCGCGGCCCAGCGGGTCGCGGGACATATCCGGCCCGTGGCGCTCGCGCCGGTGGAGCAGGGGGCATGGGGTGCGGCCGAGGGATGGCTGGCCCTGGAGTTCCTGCAGTACACGGGCACCTTCAAGGCGCGGGGCGCGTTCAACTTCATCAGGGCCCACCGGGACGCGGGCACCCTGCCGGACGCGGGTGCCGTCATCGCCTCGGGCGGAAACGCCGGGCTCGCGTGCGCCTGGGCGGCCGCGCGGCACTCCGTGCCCGCCACCGTGTTCGTGCCCGAGACCGCGCCCGCGGTGAAGGTGGACCGGCTGCGCCGGCGCGGCGCCCAGGTCCATCGGATCGGCATCGAGTACGCCGACGCGCGGGACGCCGCCCAGAAGCACGCCGCCGAGACCGGCGCCCTGCTGTCGCACGCGTACGACCACCCGCTGATCGCGGCCGGGGCGGGCACGGTGCTGGAGGAGATCCGCCAGGCCCGGCCCGACCTGGACACCGTGGTGGTGGCGGTCGGGGGCGGCGGGCTGTTCACCGGGGTCGCGGTGTCCGCCCTGGAGCACGGGGTGGGGGTCGTCGCCGTGGAGCCGTACGGCTGCCGGGCCCTCAACGCCGCGCTGGAGGCCGGTGCGGTGGTCGACGTCCCGGTGGACTCGGTGGCGGCGGACTCGCTGGGGGCGCGCCATGTGTCCTCGGCCGCGCTGGAGTGGGCCCGTAAGGGCGGGGTGCGGTCCGTCCTGGTGTCCGACGAGGCGATCGTCTCCGCGCGCCAGGCGCTGTGGGACGACCGCAGGATCGCGGTCGAGCACGCGGCGGCCACGGCGCTGTCTGCCCTGACCTCCGGCGCGTACCGGCCGCGGCCCGGCGAGAAGGTCGCGGTGCTCCTCTGCGGCGCCAACACCGACCCCGCGGACCTCACCCACCGCCGCTGAGCGCTCCGCGGGAAGTGGCGCGAGGTGCGGTCGTTCATCCGCGGCTGCGTCGTGGCTGGTCGCCCACGCGGCGGAGCCGCATATCGACACAGCCCCGGGGGGGGGCGGGGGGGGGCCCCCCACCACACCCC
>NZ_JBHYVB010000381.1:0-5278 GCF_042750115.1 Streptomyces sp. NPDC059455 | reverse complement strand
CCGCCTAATAGCGCGCGCGCGTGCGGGCAACACCCCGCGCGCGCGGGGGGGGGGGGGCTGCCCATCTTTTTGGGATGGGGGCGGGGAGGGGAAAGATCCCAGCCGGTCAGCCACCGGAGCGGCGGCGGACGACGTCAGGCAGACCCCTGGCGGAAGGGGCAGCATAGATACCATGCCGGGCGTGGGAGAACGTGAGGCGCCGCCGCTGGGGGACCTGATGCCGTGGGCCGTGGGGCCGCTGCGGCTCGGGCGGGCCTGGGTCATGGGACCGGACGCGGCCTCGCTCGGGGCGCGCTGGGAGCGGCTGACCCGGGCCGAGGACGAGGCGGCGCGGGCCGCGCTGTTCCGGCCGACCCGCGCCCGTACGCTGCACAGCTCCGTACCGCAGTTGCCCGGCCAGGCCACCTCCACGGCCCGGTTGGCGCGCGAGGACGGGCCGTGCCCCGAGCCGGTGCGGATCGGGCACGGGCCCTTCGACCAGCAGTGGCTGATACCGGATCACCGGCTGATCGACGCCGCCCGCCCCGAGCTGTGGCGGGTGGCGGACGACCGGCAGATCCATGTCGTCGAGGCCGCGGGACCGGACCCGGACCCGGTGCTCACCTTTTCCGCGCTGCTGCCGGACGGCCACTCCCCCGCGGGCCGCCCCGGCCGGATCCGTCCGCTCTACCGCCGCCCCGGCGGGCAGGAGCCCAATCTCGCGCCCGGACTGCTGGACCATCTCACCGCGCGGCTCGGCCGCCCGGTGACCGCCGAGGACTTCCTGGCCTGGACCGCCGCCACGGCGCGCGGCGCGCCATGCGCCGTACCCCTGACCGCCGATCCGGAGCTGTGGGAGTCGGGCGTGGAGCTGGGCCGCCGTGCGCTGTGGCTCCATACGCGCGGGGCGCACAGTGGTGAACGCCCGCGTATGCCGGGCGGCCGGCGCCCCTATGTGCGGGCCGCGCTTCCGTCGAGCGGGCTGCCGGGCTCCCTGGACTACGACCCGGACGAGGAGGCCCTGCTGCTGGGCGAGGGCCGTATCTCCCCCGTCCCCAAGGCCGCATGGGACTTCCAGGCGGGCGGGGTGCGGGTGCTGGAGACCTGGTTCGAGCAGCGCACCGCCCCGCGCGAGCCGGGCACGCTGGAGGCGGTCGGCCCGGCGGGCTGGCCGTCCGCGTGGACCTCGGAGCTGCTGGAGCTGATCACCGTGCTGGCGCTGCTCGCCGAGGTGCGCCCGGAGCTGCGGGCCCTCGCCGACCGGGTGGCGGACGGCGCGCTGATCGACGCGGCGGAGCTGCGGGGGGCGGGGGTGCTGCCGGTGCCCGGCGCGGCACGGCGCCCGGCGTCCGTACTGGACCACCACGAGGAGGGCCCGGAGGGGCAGTTCGCCCTGCTCTGAGCCCTCTGAGTCCGAACCCTCGGAAACGCTGGCCGGACGCCCGGTCATGGCCTCTCGTCGGCATCCCACGGCGACAGCGACGTGGAGTGGATCACAGCACGGACTCACCGGCTGGAGCGAACCGGATGACCCCGTGCCTGCCCGGGATGACGACGAAGACGCCTACGGGCCGGCCGGGTCAGCCGTGGTTGCCGAACAGCGAACGGCGCAACCGGCGCAGCGGCGCGAACAGCGACACCCGCGCACTCCGGCTGTTCTTCGCGCGCGCGTGATCGCGCGCGGTCAGCTCCTGCATCAGCACCGCCGCGCTCTCCGCCTCCCGCTGCGGGACGGCAGGGCCGCCCATCACCGCGAGGTGGCGCTCGAGGCGCGCACTGGACGCACCGCTTCCGCAGTTGATCGCAGGCACTCGTGGCCTGCTCCGTACCGTTATCTGCTCCATGACACTCCCCACCCGTACGAGGGCACCCGCCCCGGGCAGAGTAACCCTACCTCCCCGAGCCGTCACCCACGCATCCCAGGTTCCGGATTCACCACCGCGTCAAGGGTGTTGACGATACCTATCACGCGCAAACAAATTCCCGGGCCGACCAATCCATTCGTTCGCCAGGTCCGAATAGCCGCATGAAGGACTGCTCCAACAAGCGTGCGAAGGACCTACAGGATGACCGCAATCACCAAGAGCTTGGCCACGCTGGTCAGCTGCGCACTGGCCGCCGGCGGGCTCACTGCCGCCGGAGTGGCCGTACTGCAGCCCGGGACGGCGCAGGCTTCGAGCCACCGCGAGGCGCCGCTGATCTCCGGTCAGCCGGAGTACGACGCCACGGACGTCTACGCGTTCGTCAGCCCGGACAAGCCGGACACGACCACCATGGTCGTCAACGCGCTGCCGTTCCAGGACCCCGCGGGCGGCCCCAACTTCTACAAGTTCGCCCATGACGCCCGCTACGACCTGCACGTCGACAACGACGGCGACGGCCAGGGCGATCTGCTCTTCCGGTGGACCTTCAAGGACCACCTCAAGAACGGCGACACGTTCCTCTACAACACCGGGCCGGTGAACTCGCTCGAGGACGCCACCCTCAACTTCACCCAGACATACGACCTCGAAGTCATCAAGCTGAAGAATCAGAAGGCCGTCGCCCGCGCCAAGCTGGGCAGCGATCTGCCGGTCGCGCCGTCGAACGTCGGCAAGGCGTCCATGCCGGACTACCAGAAGCTCCGCGACCAGTCGGTGCAGAAGATCGGCTACAGCGGGGGCTCGACCGCCTTCGCCGGTCAGGCCGACGACCCGTTCTTCCTCGATCTGCGCGTCTTCGACCTGCTGTACGGCGGCGACATGTCCGAGGTCGGCAATGACACCCTCAAGGGCTACAACGTCCAGTCGATGGCCCTCCAGGTGCCGACGTCGGCGCTGACCGAGTCCAAGGACCAGCCGGTGATCGGCGTCTGGGCCACCACCCACCGCCAGACCGCCGACGGCGACTGGACCCAGGTCTCCCGGCTCGGCAGCCCACTGGTGAACGAGGTGGTCATCCCGCGCAAGGACAAGGACAAGTTCAACGCCTCCGCGCCGTGGGACGACGGGCAGTTCCTGAAGTTCGTCCAGGACCCCGAACTCCCCAAGCTGGTCGAGCAGATCTACAAGATCAAGGCGCCGGACACCCCGCGCGACGACCTCGTGCAGGCGTTCCTCACCGGTGTGCCCAAGCTCAACCAGCCACCGAACGTCCGGCCAGCCGAGGAACTCCGGCTCAACACCTCCATCGAACCCAACGGCAGCCCCAAGCGGCTGGGCGTCCTGGACGGTGACAACGCGGGCTTCCCCAACGGCCGCAGGCTCTCCGACGACGTCCTGGACATCGCGCTCCAGGCCATGGAGGGCGAGCTGCTCGGCAAGAAGAACGACCTGGGCGACGCGGTCGACGAGAACGACCAGAAGTTCGGCGGCTCCTTCCCGTATCTGGCGCTGCCCAGCTCCGGTTCGGACGCCAAGGCCGTCTCGAAGAGCGCCGGGCAGTCGCTGCTGAACGGCGGCTCGGGCGTCGGCTCCTCCTCCGACGACAACATGCTGCTGGCCGGGTCCGCGGCGGCCGGTGGCGGGGCCGTGTTGCTGCTGGGCCTCGGATTCCTCTGGATGCGGTCGCGCCGGCGGGGTCCGCGCGTGCGTCGGCACTGAACCACGGGTGTGTCGAACCCGTACCACCGGGCGCGGCCCCGCCGAAACCCGCGCGGCGGCCGCGCCCCGCACCCACACCTCATCCGTCTCATCCGTCTGTTCCATCTCTTCCGTCTCTTCCGTCTCTTCCGTCTCTTCCGTCTCTTCCGTCCGCCCGTCCGTCCGTTCCATGCGTTCGTGCTCATCGCGAAAGGCAGCTGTCACCATGGCTCTTCGGCCATCCCTCCCCCCTACGGCCCGGACCGCGGCCGTGGTGTTCGCGCTCGCGGCCGGGCTGACCGCCGCCTCGATCGTGATCGACGCCTCGGACGGGCCGGGCGGGTCCGGCGGCGGCCAGGACGCCGCCCGCGCGGTGCACCCGGCCGCCGCGCGGTACGAACAGCTCAGCGGCGACGGCCTCGCCCGGCAGATCGAGGCGATGCAGACCCATCTGCGCGGTGAGCCGAAGGACGCGGAGAGCTGGGCCGGTCTTGGCTCGGCCTATGTCGAGCAGGCCAGGACCAGCGGCGACCCCACCCGCTATCCGCAGGCGGACAAGGCGTTCGCCCGGTCCCTGTCCCTCGAGCCGCGCGACAACGACGTGGCGCTCGCCGGGCGCGCCTCGCTCGCCGCCGCCCGCCATGACTTCCGGGGCGCGCTGCGCGACGCCGACAAGGCCCTGAAGGTGAACTCCTACAGCCAGGGGGCGCTGGCCGTCCGGGTGGACGCCCTCGTCGAACTGGGTCGCTACAAGGACGCGTACACGGCCGCGAAGAAGGCCGACTCCCTGCGCCCCGGCATCCCCGTCTTCACCCGCCTCGCCTACGTCCACGAACTACGCGGCGACCCGGCCGGGGCGCGCCGGGTACTGCTGCGCGCCCAGGACTCCGCCACCTCGCCCAGCGATATCGCCTATGTGTCGACCGCGCTCGGCCAACTGGCCTGGAACCAGGGCCAGTACGACACCGCGCGGCGCGCGTACGGCACCGCGCTGCGCGCCGTCCCGGGCTATCTCCCGGCGCTGGAGGGCCAGGGCCGCACATCGGTCGCGGACGGCCGCCAGAAGGCGGGCATCCGCGATCTGGAGGCGGTCGTACGGCGCTATCCGCTGCCCGCCGAGCTCGCGGCCCTGGGCGAGGCGTACGAGGCGCGGGGCGACCGTTCCAAGGCGCGCGGGCAGTACTCGGTGGTCGACACCTGGATCGCGCTCGCACGGGCCAACGGGGTGGCGACCGACCTGGACAGCGCGCTGGTCGCGGCCGACCACGGCGATGTGAAGGAGGCGCTGAAGGCGGCCCGCGCCGAGTGGGACCGACGGCGGACCGTACACACCGCCGACGCCCTGGCCTGGGCCCTGCACCGCAACGGCAAGGACGAGGAGGCCCTGGAGTACGCCGAGCACGCCGCCGAACCGGGCTACCGCAACGCGGCGTTCCTCTACCACCGGGGCGTCATCGAGAAGTCCCTGGGCGACGACGGATCGGCGCGCCGCCACCTGAAGGCCGCGCTCGACCTCAACCCGGGCTTCTCCCCCACGGGCGCGCGGGCGGCGAAGGCGGCACTGAAGGAGCTGGAGGCCGCCCGATGACGATCCCCCACCCCGCCCCTCCCCGAACCGGGGACCAGCCCCGGGCCCCGCGCCTGGGGCTCCGCGCCCAAAGCGGCGCCGACGAAACCCAGAACCCCGGGCAGCGCGCCCATTGGCCGCTGACAGCCCCTCCCCAAACCGAGGACAAACC
>NZ_JBHYVB010000380.1:0-5416 GCF_042750115.1 Streptomyces sp. NPDC059455 | reverse complement strand
CAGAAGCGCTCCGAGGCCCGGATCCGTGAGCTCCGCCAGGAGGCCGGCACGGTCTTCCTCGTCAGCCACAACAACAAGTCCATCCGGGACACCTGCGACCGGGTGCTGTGGCTGGAGAAGGGCGAGCTGCTGATGGACGGCCCGACCGACGAGGTCATCAAGGCGTACGAGAAGGAGACCGGCAAGTAGCTCCCGCTCGGGCGCCGCCTGACCAGGGCTCACACTCGCCAGGCCGGAACGCACTAGCACATTCATACGAAACTCCGCACCTCCGACACAAGATATGGGGGTGCGTGCGTCGGCCAACACAAGATGTATGCTCGTCCTCGCTGTCGCCGCAGGGGAATCCGGTGGGAATCCGGAACTGTCCCGCAACGGTGTACGTGTGCGCTTATCGCGGCGTACCCGTGAGTCCGAGCACCTGCCGACGGCCCTGTGAACACGTCCCCCGGCCTCGAGGGTTGGGCCGATGGACGCTGCGTGGTGTGCCTGGCGTACGAGGAGTGCGGCATCGGCATGTCCGTACGCGCCCATCGCACCACCCCTCGCGGCCCGGCCGAGCGAGGGAGAGCACCTCAGTGACCATCGCGCCCGCAGATCCGGTTTCAGAGCAGGCGGTTTCTCAGGCAGCGGTCGACGCGCCCGGAACCGCCCTGCTACGGACGCTCACCGGACTCACCGCCGATCTGCCCGCCACCGACCCCGGCAAGGTCGCGGCCGCCGCCCTGCGCGGCCGCCATCCCGGCTCGGACGAGGCGGAGTTGCGCGGGCTGGCGACCGAGGCGGCGGCCGGACTGATCGCCGAGGAGCCGGAGTACTCGCGGCTCGCGGCGCGGCTGCTGGCGCTCACCATCACGCAGGAGGCGGCCGGGCAGGGCGCGGTCTCCTTCTCGACCTCCGTCCGGGTGGGCCACCGCGAGGGCCTGCTCGCCGACTCCACCGCGGAGTTCGCCGCCGCCCACGCCGAGCGGCTGGACGCGCTGGTGGAGCGGGCCCTGGCCGACGGCGCCGACAACCGCTTCGGCTACTTCGGGCTGCGCACCCTCTACAGCCGCTATCTGCTGCGCCACCCCATCACCCGTCAGGTGATCGAGACCCCGCAGCACTTCCTGCTGCGCGTGGCCTGCGGACTCGCCGAGGACCACTCGGAGCGGGCGCTGGACGATGTGGCCGAGCTCTACCGGCTGACCAGCACGCTGTCGTATCTGCCCAGCTCCCCCACGCTGTTCAACTCCGGCACCCGGCATCCGCAGATGTCGTCCTGCTATCTGCTGGACTCCCCGCTGGACGAGCTGGACTCGATCTACAACCGCTACCACCAGGTGGCGCGGCTGTCGAAGCACGCGGGCGGCATCGGCCTGTCCTACTCCCGCATCCGGGCCCGCGGTTCGCTGATCCGGGGCACCAACGGGCACTCCAACGGCATCGTGCCGTTCCTGCGCACGCTCGACGCCTCGGTGGCCGCCGTCAACCAGGGCGGCCGGCGCAAGGGCGCGGCCTGTGTCTACCTGGAGACCTGGCACGCGGACCTCGAGGAGTTCCTGGAGCTGCGGGACAACACCGGCGAGGACGCCCGCCGCACCCACAACCTCAACATCGCCCACTGGATCCCGGACGAGTTCATGCGCCGGGTCGAGGCGGATGCCGACTGGTCGCTGTTCTCCCCGGCCGACGCCCCCGATCTGGTGGACCTGTGGGGCGAGGAGTTCGACGCCGCGTACCGCGGGGCCGAGGCCGAGGGGAAGGCCGTCAAGCAGGTCCCGGCGCGCCAGCTGTACGCCCGGATGATGCGCACCCTCGCGCAGACCGGCAACGGCTGGATGACGTTCAAGGACGCCGCCAACCGCACCGCCAACCAGACCGCCGAGCCCGGCAGGGTCGTCCACTCCTCCAACCTCTGCACCGAGATCCTGGAGGTCACCGACGACGGCGAGACCGCCGTGTGCAACCTCGGATCGGTCAACCTCGCCGCGCACCTGGGCGAGGACGGACAGCTGGACTGGGAGCGCCTGGACGCCACCGTCCACACCGCCGTGACCTTCCTCGACCGCGTGGTGGACATCAACTTCTACCCCACCGAGGAGGCCGGGGCCTCCAACTCCCGCTGGCGCCCGGTGGGTCTGGGCCTCATGGGGCTCCAGGACGTCTTCTTCCGGCTGCGGCTGCCGTTCGACTCGCCCGAGGCCACGGCGCTCTCCACGCGGATCTCCGAGCGCATCATGCTCGCCGCGTACGAGGCGTCCTGCGAGCTCGCCGAGCGCCACGGCCCGCACCCCGCCTGGGCCGAGACCCGCACCGCGCGCGGTGTGCTGCACCCGGACCACTACACCGACGCGGTGGCCACCTGGCCGGAGCGCTGGCAGGCGCTGCGCGCGCGGATGGCGAAGTCCGGGATGCGGAACTCGCTGCTGCTGGCGATCGCGCCGACCGCGACCATCGCCTCCATCGCGGGCGTCTACGAGTGCATCGAGCCGCAGGTCTCCAACCTCTTCAAGCGTGAGACGCTCAGCGGGGAGTTCCTCCAGGTCAACTCCTACCTGGTGGACGACCTCAAGAAGCTGGGCGTCTGGGACGCCCAGACCCGCGAGGCGCTGCGCGAATCCAACGGCTCGGTCCAGGACTTCTCCTGGGTGCCCGCGGAGGTACGGGACCTGTACCGCACCGCGTGGGAGGTCCCGCAGCGCGCCCTGATCGACATGGCGGCGGCCCGCACCCCGTACCTCGACCAGAGCCAGTCGCTGAACCTCTTCATGGCCTCGCCGACCATCGGCAAGCTCAGCTCGATGTACGCGTACGCCTGGAAGCGCGGCATCAAGACCACGTACTACCTGCGCTCGCGTCCGGCCACCCGGATCGCCCAGAGCGCCCGGGGCGGCGCCGCCGCCACCCCCGTTCCCACTCCCGCTCCCCTCCCCGTACAGCAGGCCCCGGCCGAGGCCGACGCGATCGCCTGCTCCCTGGAAAACCCCGAGTCCTGCGAGGCCTGCCAGTAATGCCCACCGCATCCGAGATGACCACCGTGAACACCGCGCCGGGCCACACCAAGAACCTGCTGGACCCCGGGTTCGAGCTGACCCTGCGGCCAATGCGGTACCCGCAGTTCTACGACCGCTACCGCGACGCGATCAAGAACACCTGGACCGTGGAGGAGGTCGACCTCCACTCCGACGTCGCCGACCTCGCCAAGCTCACCCCCGGTGAGCAGCACATGATCGGCCGCCTGGTCGCCTTCTTCGCGACCGGCGACTCGATCGTGGCCAACAACCTGGTGCTCACCCTCTACAAGCACATCAACTCCCCCGAGGCGCGGCTGTATCTGTCCCGGCAGCTCTTCGAGGAGGCGGTGCACGTCCAGTTCTATCTGACGCTGCTGGACACCTACCTCCCCGACCCGGACGACCGCGCCGCGGCCTTCGCCGCCGTCGAGAACATCCCCTCCATCCGGGAGAAGGCGGAGTTCTGCTTCCGCTGGATGGACTCGGTGGAGAAGATCGAGCGCCTGGAGACCAAGGAGGACCGCCGCCGCTTCCTGCTCAACCTGATCTGCTTCGCGGCCTGCATCGAGGGGCTGTTCTTCTACGGCGCCTTCGCCTACGTGTACTGGCTCCGCTCGCGCGGACTGCTGCACGGCCTGGCGACGGGCACCAACTGGGTGTTCCGCGACGAGTCGATGCACATGGAGTTCGCCTTCTCGGTCGTGGACACCGTCCGCGAGGAGGAGCCGGAACTCTTCGACGACGAGCTCCAGCGGCAGGTCACCGACATGCTGAAGGAGGCTGTCGAGGCGGAGCTGCAGTTCGCCCGCGATCTGTGCGGGGACGGGCTGCCGGGCATGAACACCGCGTCGATGCAGGAGTATCTGCAGTGCGTGGCCGACCAGCGCCTGCAGCGGCTCGGCTTCGCCCCGGTCTTCGGCTCGGAGAACCCGTTCTCCTTCATGGAACTGCAGAACGTCCAGGAGCTGACCAACTTCTTCGAGCGGCGCGCCTCGGCGTACCAGGTCGCGGTCGAGGGGTCGGTCGCCTTCGACGACGACTTCTGATGCCGGACGGCTTCTGACGTCAACAGGGCGGGCCGGATCCCGAGGGACCCGGCCCGCCCTGTGAGGTACCTGTGAGGTACGGCACACTCAGTCGTTCGGCACTCAGTCGTTCGGCACCGTCTCATAGCGGGCGGTGCCCTCGGCCATCTGCTTCAGCACATCCTTACGGTCGCGCTTGGAGAGCCGGTCGATGTAGAGGTAACCGTAGAGGTGATCGGTCTCGTGCTGCAGGCAGCGCGCGAAGTAACCGGTGCCGCGCACCGCGATCGGCTCACCGTCGAGGTCCTGGCCGCGCACCACCGCGTAGTCGGGGCGGGCCAGCTCCGCGTAGGCCGTGGGGACCGACAGACAGCCCTCGTTGGAGTCGTCCAGCACCCGGCGGTCGGCGGGCAGCTCCTCCAGCACCGGGTTGCACACCACGCCCACATGGCGAACGCCCTCGTCGTCCATGCAGTCGTAGACGAAGACCTTAAGGTCGACACCGATCTGGTTGGCGGCCAGGCCCACGCCCTCCGCCGCCCGCTGGCTGGCGAACATGTCGTCGACGAGCCGCGCCAGCTCCTCGTCGAACACGGTCACGTCCCGGCACTCCTTGTGCAGGACCGGGTTGCCGTGCACGGTGATCGGGCGGGCGGTGCCGCGCTCGCGGAAGGCCCGCTCGCGCTCCTCGCAGTCCTCCGTGTCCACGATGAACTCGTCGTCCACCCGCTGCTTCGTCCCTTGCTGCGACATCTTCCGCCGTACGCCTTCCTTCAACCGTGATGCGTCGCCCTACAGGGTACGGGCACGACGCGGCGGGATGCGGTGCGCTTACGCGGTGTGACCGGGCCGCTGGCGGATCTTTCCCCTCCCCGCCCCTTCCCGCTACCAAGGGCTCCGCCCCTGGACCCCTGGGGTCGACGGGCCGACCCTCGCCGCGAACAGCTCACCGGCCACGACGCCGACCGCGTCATCTGCGGCGCGGTGATCGAGCGGCCGGCCGGTGACCAGGGCGCGCGCCAGTGCGTCCGCGGGACAGGCGGCGAGGATGTGAGCACCGGCACTGGCGAGCTGATCGCGGTCGGCACGCGGGCGCGGCGGATGGCCGGGCACAGCCGGGGCGCCCGGCCAGGGTCTGGGGCGAAGCCCCAGCCAGGGGCCTGAGGCAGCCCGAATCCGGAGCTCGGGGCAGCGCCCCAACCCGGGACCCGGGGCGGAACCCCAACCCGGGCCCCGAGGCAGAACCCCGATGCGGGGTCTGGGGCGAAGCCCCGGTACGGGGCCTGAGGCAAAGCCCCGGTACGGGGCCTGAGGCAAAGCCCCGATACGGGGCCTGAGGCAAAGCCCCGATACGGGGCCTGAGGCAAAGCCCCGATACGGGGCCTGAGGCAAAGC
>NZ_JBHYVB010000379.1:0-5433 GCF_042750115.1 Streptomyces sp. NPDC059455 | reverse complement strand
AGGCCCGAGGGCGGCATGACTATCCGGCCGCCGGCCGTCTGCTGATCACCGCGGACGCCGGCGGCTCCAACGGCCACCGCACCCGCGCCTGGAAGATGGAACTCGCAGCCCTGGCCACCGAGACGGGTTTGGACATCACGGTCTGCCACATGCCGCCGGGCACCTCGAAAGTCGGGTAGCCGGAGGGATTCGCACCCTCCGGCTCCCACAGATCCGTACGTGACGATCTCTCGTCATACGGCTCTTGTCGTCCTGATCACCAGACCAGGGAGGGGGAACTGGTCCACCTCCACTGCGCGAACATCCCCGGGCGGCGCTTGGCCGCCCGCTGGCCTGGACACCGCCCACGTGCGGGCGAAAAGGGCGGCGAACACACAGGTCCGAGCCCCGTGGACCGGGGCAAGCCGGGTTCCAAGATGCACATCCTGTCGGACGCAAACGGACTGCCCCTTCTCGTCGGCGTCTCGGCCGCCAACACCCACGACAGCGAAGGGCTGAAGCCCATGGTGGAGGGGCACCAAACGAGACACGACCCCCACCGCGGCCGGTACTTCAAGCCTCAGCGTCTGCATGCAGACAAAGCCTACGACCGTGCCGACCTGCGCAGATGGCTCCGATGGAAGCGCATCGGAGTACGCATCGCCCGCAAAGGCATCGAGTCCAGCGAATGATTAGGGCGACGCCGGTGGGTCATCGAGCGCACCATGTCGTGGCTGTCCGGATACCGCCGACTCAGCCCCCGCTACGAACGCAATCCTCGCAACTACCTGGCCTTTCTCGGGCTCGCCGCCGCCCTGTGCTGCTACAAGAGACTTGCCCGCCTCACCACATAGGACACGGTCTTAATACGTCTACTGACGACCGACTGGGAAATATGCTCGGCCGCGGCTACCTTCGTGAAGCTACCTGATTGGGCGAGGGTCCGGACTGCGCGCAGTTGCCGCAGCGTCAGGTCAGGTATCGACATGGCACCACCTGGTGCTGCACAGACGGACGGACATGGCAATCACGATGGAACCTGTGCTCTCGTCCCGAAACCGGATCCCTGCGGCCTCCTCGGCTCGAGGGCAGTACAGCGACGGATACGCATTCCTGAGCCCCTTGTGATAGCCGGCTTGGATTGGCAGGTGCGGGAAGATTCGTCAGTAGGCGATGAGGAAAGGTCGGATTCAGCACCGCTTGCCGGGGTACGACGACCAGATCGTCGGGCCATAGAATGGCCATAGGCAGGCCGCTGGAAGGGTGTTCGGTTCTTTGCTTGCACATCGAAGTAGAACGCCCTCCTCCAACGCCTTCAAGATCGCCTCCAATCAAGCGGCTGTCATGAATGAGCCAGCTAATTCGACTTTGAGCGCACGTGGTTCGCGATCGCCACATCGTCGTTAGCGCCGTACATTTCGTCGATCAGTGCTGCGAAAGAGCGGACGACGGCATTACGCTTGATCTTTCCGTTCGCAGTCCGCTCGCCATGCTCGACTTGCAGGGACCGTGGTAGAACGCGAAAGTCCTTCAACTGCTCGACACGCGAAAGGTCTGCGTTGACCCGAGCAACCTCTGCTCGCAGAAGCTCAGCCATCGCCTCTGTCGACTGGCCGTCTGCTGGTGTGTTCGGCTCAATCAGGACGGTGAGGTACTTACGGGCGTCTCCGACGACGATGGCTTCGTTGATGAGCGAACTTTCCCTCAACCGGGTTTCGATGGGCTGAGGATTGATCGTTTTGCCGCCCCGAGTGATGATTACGTCCTTCTTCCGGCCAATAAGCCGGATGTCACCATTCGGTGCACGCTCTACCAGGTCACCGGTGCAGAACCAGTCATCTTGGAAGACCGCTCCGGTCTCCGTGGGGTTGCGCCAGTATCCGTCGAAGAGCAGCGGCGCTCGGAGCAGCATTTCTCCGTCTTCCGCGATCTTCACCTGGAAGCGCGGATCCGGGAAAATCCTGCCGATGAAGCCTGGCCGGGGGAATGGTTGGTTGAAATGCGCGATGGGGGCTCCGGTGGTCTCGGTGAGGCCATAACACTCACGCAGATCGAGCCCCCAGATCTGCCAAATCGCGATGACGCTTTCAGGCATTGCCGCAGATGCCGTGTAGGCCACGCGGATGCGATCCATCCCGACCTTTGCCCGCAGTGGCAGAAACACTCCACGAAGTGCGGCAGCGTATGCGATCCGCAGCAGCACTGAGGGCGTGCGACGAGACCAGCGGTCCTCAGCCACCCTGCGGCCAACCCACATGGCAGCGTCATAGACAGCGCGGCGAAGTCGTGGCCAAGTCTCCGTCTGTGTGATCAGTTCGCCGGCGATTTTCTCGTAGAACCGCGGAGGCCATAGCACTGCCGTTGGCCGGACTGAGCGCAGCACTCTCTCGTAGTCACCGATGCTGCAGTATGTGACCACCAGACGTGAGAGCAGAGGCGCGAAGATCGACACAAGGGCTGGCGCTACATGGGCCAACGGCAGGAAGCCCACGCCATCGTGCTCCTGGCGGCGGCTCTGCGGATAGAGACCGATAAAGGTCTGGACCGCGTGCTGGAGTGTTCGATGCGAATGCGTGACGCCCTTTGGTACTCCCGTGGACCCGGACGTGTAAAAGAGCACGGCGGCATCGTCGAGGGATCCCGCAGCGACCAACTGAGCGAGGAGACCTGAGCCGTCCTCATGGTGTCGGGCGCCTTCATCGGACAGGGTCTGCCACCGTGTTCCTTTGACACCCTTGGGCAGTGTCGGCGGATCGGCATCGATTCCGACCACAAGCCGCAGATCCGGGGTGCGAGCGGCGACCTCAGCTACCTTGTTGAGCTCCGTGGCCGTCTCACCGACGAAGGCCACCGCTTCGCTATGTACAAGGGTCTGCTCTATCTCGGCAGGCGAGTTGGTGGGATACACGCCGATTACGACACCGCCGACACTCTGAACGGCAAGCGCTGCGCACGCCCACTCTGGGCGCGCGCTGCTCATCACTGCTACGCGATCGCCGTGCTTGACACCCTGATCCACGAGACCGAGTGCAACCTCGCGCACACGATTGGCGTACGCGCGCCACGTGATCGCCTGTACAGATCCATCACGCCAGTAGCGCAGCGCAACGGCATCGGGATCCTTGCGCGCGCGATCGAGGAGCAGTCCCGGTAGCGTCCGGGTCGGCTGGAAATTGATCAGATCCATGAGACGGCCTCTCTTCCAGAGCAGGCAAGCCCGTGCTCAATGAGACTCATGCAGCTCGCTCCCCAAGGGGAAGGAAGCCACCCCGGTACCACGTCACCGGCTTGCCAGCACCTGTCCGTGCATCGCGTACGCGACCGATGAGGATTACGTGATCTCCGCCGGGCACGGCCTGCTCCAGCTCGCAGCTGATGACTGCTGCCGCATCCGGCAACAGCGGATTGCCTGCCTCATCGAGTTCGAAATTGCCGTCCGCGAACTTGTTCTCACCCTTGGTGGCGAACTTCAGCGCCAAGTCGGCATGGGCGTCCGTCACAATGTTCACGACGAAATCCTTAGCCGCCATGAAGACGGGAAAGCAGTCCGCTCCTCGGTCCAGACATACCAAGATGAGCGGGGGGTCGAGAGACAACGCGGCGAAGGAACTCGCGGTGAATCCGTGCAGTGTGCCTGCCTCGCTTCGCGTCGTCACGATCGTCACACCTGAAGGGAATTGAGCCAATGCCGAGCGGAAAGCGGCAGGGTCCAGTTCCTGCAATTGATCAACCATTGTACCCCTCGTGGGCAGCTCGGGCGGCAGGGTCGTTGAAGACCGTGCGCGCATCAGCCAGTGTGACGCGAAGCTGCTCTTCGTCTGGCCAGCCGGTCGTATCCGAGTGCAGGGCCCGCTTCAGTGCTGCGAATACGGCAGGCGACTTCGCCGCTGCTGAGCGCGCATCCGCCACCGCGGTCGCAAGTAGTTCGTTCTGCTCGACGACCTGGTCGACAATCCCGATTGCCTCCGCAGTCGCTGCGTCGACGGGCTCTCCGCCCAGCAAGAGACGCCGAGATGCACGGTCACCCGCGACCGAACGCACTCGCGAGATGCCCTTCACAGCTGGCAGCATCCCATGTTTGATCTCAGGGAAGACGAAACGCGCTCCCACCGCCGCGTAGACCACGTCGGTGAACAGGGCCATCTCGATCCCGCCGCCGACGCACCACCCGTTGACCGCACACACCAGCGGCCGGGGATAGTTCTCCAGTGCGCAAAGCAGCGCGTGAAAGCCTGCCATCCGCTCGACCATGACATTGGCGTCGAAGTCGACGGCTTCCTTCATGTCACCACCTGCGCAGAAGAAGCGCTCGCCAGCTCCCGTCAGGACCACTGCGGGAGCGTTAGGGCCGGTAGCGAGCGTGACCAGCTTCGCTGTCAGCTCGCTGACGAGAGCGTTACTGAGCGTGTTGGCAGGCGGGTGGCTAAGGGTGAGTACAACCACCCCGTCCACTTCGTCTGATGCGTGGACGAGGCTTAGTGCTGTGTTGTGCGAACCTGCGGTCATGCTCGTCTCCGGTTACTTCGCGGGTGCGCCGGCGTTGCGCGCAGAAGGGAAGTCCACGGGGCGCTTCTCCCGGAAAGCCTGGCGCGCTTCGGCGTAGTCGGCGCTAGCGAAGTCGAGAATCTCGAGGGCTGTAGACAGCTCGTGCTGAGGCGCCGCATTGGTGAGCCAGGTGTTGAGAGCGCGCTTGGTGAATCGGAGCGCCTGCTGGGACCCACGTGCCAGCTGGGACGCGACCTCGAGGGCACGGGGCAGTACCTGCTCACGCGGAACGGACAGACTGACGAGACCAATCCGCTCGGCTTCGGCGCCACTCAACTTCTCGGAGGTAAGGACGTAGTACTTGGTCTTAGCCATGCCGACGAGCAGCGGCCAGATAAGTGCGGCGTGGTCGCCAGCGGTCACGCCGACCTTGGTGTGCCCTTCGATCAGCACCGCATCGTCCGCAGCAATGCTGATGTCGGCGAGAAGCGCCGTCGACAGCCCGTAACCGACCGTGGGCCCATTGATCGCAGAAATGATCGGCTTCTCGATCCGCAGGATCGTTGAAGTTCGCTTGCGTTCGGTCTCCATGATCGCAAGCGCGTCTTCGTGCGTGGGATCGGGCTGGGCAACGTCCATACCAGTACAGAAGGCATTGCCTGCCCCGGTCACAACTACGACGCAGGTCTGGTCATCGCGTTCGACATCAGCCCAGATCCGGTTCATCTCTTCGAACATCGGCAGGGTGAAGGCGTTGTACCGTTCTGGGCGATTGAACGTGATCAGGAGGACGCCGTTGTCCTTGCGTTCGACGAGGATGTCACCCGTGCCGTGGTGGTAGAGGTCGCTCATCGAACCGTCTCCTTCTGCGCGAGGTTGTGCGTGTCGTTGAACTGGCGGAGTGCTTCTTCGTGGGCGGGGCGGGCGGCTCGGATCTCGGCGAGGATGTCGTCGGCCGGGCGCACGACG
>NZ_JBHYVB010000378.1:0-5480 GCF_042750115.1 Streptomyces sp. NPDC059455 | reverse complement strand
GGGGGGGGGGGGGTGGGGGGCGGCGCCCCCCCAACCCCCCCCCCCCGCCCCGTTAGGCCCCCGGGGGACCAGGGGCGCAGCTCCGGCGGGGGCGCGGGGGCGGAGCCCCCGAAACGGGGCCCGGGGGCTTGCCCCCGGTTCGGGCAGGGGCGGGGTGGGGAACAAGCCCGCCGCAGACCCACCCCCACAGGCGGGACAATGGCCGCACCGGAACACCCGAACACCCGAATTACCCGAACCCCAGCGAGGAGCCCCGTGAGCCGCCCCGTGACCGCCCGTGTGCCCGCCAAGGTGAACGTCCAGCTCGCGGTCGGCGGGCTGCGCCCCGACGGGTTCCACGACCTGGCCAACGTCTTCCTCGCCGTCGGGCTGTACGACGAGGTCACCGCCACCCCCGCCGACGCCCTCCGGATCACCGTCGAGGGCGCGGACGCCGGCCAGGTGCCGCTGGACCGCACCAACCTCGCGGCCCGCGCCGCTCTCGCGCTCGCCGAGCGGCACGGCATCGCGCCCGGCGTGCATCTCCACATCGCCAAGGACATCCCCGTGGCGGGCGGCATGGCGGGCGGCAGCGCGGATGCCGCCGGGGCGCTGCTGGCGTGCGACGCGCTGTGGGGCACCCAGGCATCTCGCGGCGAACTCCTCGAGATCTGCGCCGAGTTGGGCAGCGACATCCCCTTCAGTCTCGTCGGCGGTGTGGCACTCGGTCGCGGCCGGGGCGAGCTGCTGACGCCGCTGGAGACCGGCGGCACCTTCCACTGGGTGTTCGCCGTGGCCGACGGCGGGCTGTCCACCCCCGCCGTCTACCGCGAATGCGACCGGCTGCGCGAGGCGTCCGGCGCGGGCGCGAGCGCCGCCGATGTGCCCGACCCCGAGCCCTCCCGGGCGCTGCTGGACGCGCTGCGCACCGGTGACGCCACCGCGCTGGCCGCCGCCGTCTCCAACGATCTGCAGCCCGCTGCGCTCTCGCTGCGCCCCGCGCTCGCCGACACCTTGCGCGCCGGCGCGGACGCGGGCGCGCTCGCCTCCCTCGTCTCCGGCTCCGGTCCGACCTGCGCCTTCCTGGCCAAGGACACCGAGGCCGCGGAGGCGGTGGCGACCGGTCTGGCCGCCTCGGGCACCTGCCGCACGGTCCGGGTCACCTCCGGCCCGGCCCCCGGGGCGCGGCTGATCGGCGCCTGAGCGTGTGGTCCACGTCCGAGCGCGGTCCGCGCCTGAGCGTGTGGTCCGCGTCCGAGCGCGGTCCGTGCCTGAGTGAGCGGTCGGCGCCTGAGCGTGTGGTCCGCGTCCGAGCGCGGTACGCGCCCGAGCGTGTGGTCCGCGCCCGAGCGAGCGGTCGGCGCCTGAGCGTGGTCCGCGCCCGAGCGTGTGGTCGGCGCCTGAGCGTGGTCCGCGCCTGAGTGAGCGGTCCGCGCCCGAGCGTGTGGTCGGCGCCTGAGCGAGGCGCCCCGCGCGGCGACTACCCTGGGATGCCGATCGATCCGCGTAATGGAGTGTGATGGCGACCAACCTGGTCAACGTTGAATCCGTCGGCAAGGTGTACGGCACCCGTGCCCTGCTGGACGGCGTCTCTCTCGGGGTGAACGAGGGCGACCGCATCGGCGTCGTCGGCCGCAACGGCGACGGCAAGACCACGCTCATCCGGATCCTCGCCAAGCTGGAGCCCGCCGACGACGGCCGCGTCACCCATGCCGGTGGTCTGCGGCTCGGCGTGCTCACCCAGCATGACTCGCTCGACCCCGCGGCCACCATCCGCCATGAGGTGATCGGCGATCTCGCCGATCACGAGTGGGCCGGTGACGCCAAGATCCGGGACGTGCTCACCGGGCTGTTCGGCGGGCTGGACCTGCCCGGCTTCCCGCAGGGTCTCGACACGGTCATCGGCCCGCTTTCCGGCGGTGAGCGCCGCCGTATCGCGCTCGCCCAGCTGCTGATCGCCGAGCAGGACCTGATCGTCCTCGACGAGCCCACCAACCACCTCGACGTCGAGGGCATCTCCTGGCTGGCCGGGCATCTGCGCGCCCGCCGCTCGGGCCTGGTGGTGGTCACCCATGACCGCTGGTTCCTCGACCAGGTCTGCACCCGGATGTGGGACGTCCAGCGGGGCGCCGTCCACGAGTACGAGGGCGGCTACAGCGACTACGTCTTCGCTCGCGCCGAGCGTGAGCGCATCGCCGCCAGCGAGGAGACCAAGCGGCAGAACATGATGCGCAAGGAGCTCGCCTGGCTGCGCCGCGGCGCCCCCGCCCGCACCAGCAAGCCCCGCTTCCGTATCGAGGCCGCCAACGCGCTGATCGCGGACGTCCCGCCGCCCCGCGACAACGCCGAGCTGATGAAGTTCGCCAACTCCCGGCTCGGCAAGACCGTCTTCGACCTGGAGGACGTGACCGTCACCGCCGGGCCCAAGGTGCTGCTCAAGCATCTGACCTGGCAGCTGGGGCCCGGCGACCGGATCGGCCTGGTGGGGGTGAACGGCTCGGGCAAGACCTCGCTGCTGCGCGCCCTGGCCGAGGCCGCCCGCAGCGAGGGCGATCAGCAGCCCGCCGGGGGCCGGGTCGTGGTCGGCAAGACCGTAAGGCTCGCGTATCTGTCCCAGGAGGTCGCCGAACTCGACCGGAACCTGCGGGTCCTGGAGGCCGTCGAGCAGATCCGGCAGCGCGTCGACCTTGGCAAGGGCCGGGAGATGACCGCTTCCCAGCTGTGCGAGAAGTTCGGCTTCACCAAGGAGAAGCAGTGGACCCCGGTCGGCGATCTCTCCGGCGGTGAGCGGCGCCGGCTGCAGATCCTGCGGCTGCTGATGGACGAGCCCAATGTGCTCTTCCTGGACGAGCCCACCAACGACCTGGACATCGAGACCCTGACCCAGCTGGAGGATCTGCTCGACGGCTGGCCAGGCTCGCTCGTGGTCATCAGCCATGACCGCTACTTCATCGAGCGCACCACCGACCGGGTGCTCGCCCTGCTGGGCGACGCCACCCTGCGGATGCTGCCGCGCGGCGTGGACGAGTATCTGGAGCGGCGGCAGCGGGCCCTGGCCGCGGCCGCCCCGGCCGCCGCCTCGCCCGCCAAGCAGAAGTCCGGTGAACAGGCCGCCCGGCAGCGGTCGGCGGCCGATCAGCGCGCCGCCAAGAAGGATCTTCAGCGCATCGAGCGGCGGCTGGACCGGATCAGCGAGCAGGAGTCCGAGCTGCACGCGCGGATCGCCGAGCACGCCACGGACTTCGCCAAGGTCGCCGAGCTCGATACGCGACTGCGCGAGCTGACGGGGGAGCGGGACGAGTTGGAGACCCGTTGGCTGGAGCTGGCCGACGACGCGTGATGTGGGTGGCCTGAAAGCATCGTGTGAAGAGGTTGTGCGGCGGTGGCGTGTGCCGTGGCAACGGTCGCGTCACAGGCCGGTCTCAGCTGGTCCATGACCTGGACACGGGTCCCTATTGCGCCCCTTACGGGTGATACAAAGAACTCCCGCCTTCCTTCCGCTCAATGGCGGGGTGCCCTGTCCGATTCGCTCCTTCCCGGAGGCTTTTGACCACCGGGATCGCGGGGGAGGCCGGTCGGACGACGGGTCCCGCATCTGAAGGATTTCGCATGTCACAGCCGCCTCCGCCGCCGAACCAGCCGCCGCAGGGCGGCTTCGGCGCGCCGCAGGAACCTGGTTACGGCTACCCACAGCAGCCGCCCACGCCGCCTCCGGGCCAGCAGGGCTACGGCTATCCGCAGGCCCCCGGCCAGCCGCCGCAGACCCCGCCTCCGCCGCCGTCGGCACCGCCGGCGCCGCCGCAGACGCCCCCGCAGGGCGCCGGTGGCTACGGCTACCCGGACCAGCCGGCGCACGGTCAGCCGCCCCAGGGCGGCCCGTCGCCGTACGGATCCGGCCAGCAGCCTTACGGTCAGCCGCAGTACGGCCAGCAGCCTTACGGACAGCCGCAATTCGGCCAGCCGCAGTACGGCCAGCCGCCGCAGGCCCAGTACCCCGGCGGTCCCGGTCCGGGCGGCCCCGGTGGCTCCGGCCAGTCCAAGCAGCGCATGGCGATCATCGTCAGCGCCGTGGTCGCGGTCGCGCTGATCATCGGCGGCGGCATCTGGTTCGCCACCAAGGACGACGGCGGCGGCAGCGAGGCCAAGGGCAAGGACAAGCAGTCCAGCCAGGGCTCCTCCAGCGGCACCACCGGTGGCGGGGACAAGCCCGCCAAGGCCGTGGACGCCAAGCTGCTCAACAAGGTCCCGATGCCCAAGGTCTCCGACCAGGTCACCGTCGAGGGCATGTGGACCACCGACGACACCTTCGTGAAGGCCGGTGTCTACAAGATCGTCGGCTATCCGCTGAGCGGCGGCGACGCCAAGTGGACGATTCCGCTGGACGGCGCGGTCTGCTGGTCCTCGGACCACCTCACCAAGGACGGCCTGACCACGGTCCTCTACCAGGAGGCCAAGCCGTCGGCCGAGGACAAGTACCCCAGCTGCACCGAGATCGGGCTGCTGGACCTGAAGAACGGCAAGATGCTGTGGCACCGGAACGTCAAGGAGGGTGACGAGAAGGTCCGCTTCGACGAGGTCACCATCGGCGGCGGCACCGTGGCCGCGGGCGGCACCAGCGGCGGCGCCGCCTGGTCCAGCTCGGGCCAGTCCCTGTGGAAGCCCAAGTCGGGCGAGCAGTGCTCGGACGACGGCTACGCGGGCGGCGAGGACAAGCTGGTCGCGGTGCGCCGCTGCGGCGACTACGACAACCCGCAGATCCAGGTCCAGACGCTGAACCCGAAGACGGGCGCGGTGAAGTCGGCCTACAAGGTCTCGCAGGGCATCGACTACGTCCACGTCGCCTCCACCGATCCGCTGGTGATCGGCCTGGACGCCGGTGACTCCACCGGCTCGGCGGTCTCGGACTTCCTGTCCATCGACGACAGCGCCAAGACCGGAAAGGTGCTCGGCAAGATCGGCACCGAGAACGGCAAGTACGACGCCAAGTGCGACTCGACCAACGTCGAGGGCTGCCGGAAGCTCGCCGTCTCCAAGTCGGCGAACGCCCTCTTCCTCGGCTCCGAGGACCGCACCGACTCCAGCGCGGCGACGGCCAACGAGATCGTGGCCTTCGACCTGAAGACCGGCAAGCCGATCGGGAAGACCGACGGGGTCAAGGGCGCCGCCCTCACCCCGCTCGGGCTGGACAAGGACGGTTCCGTCCTCGCCTACCAGGAGAGCACCTGGGAGACCGGCGGCGCGGTCTGGCGGATCGACCCCAAGTCGTACGCCAAGACCAAGCTGCTGCAGAACCCCGTTACCAGCCATGAGCTGGAGCAGAAGTTCAGCCCCAGCTACTCGGAGATCATCTACTCCGGGGAGCACCTCTTCATGAGCGACGTCTACGCCGACAAGCCCTCGGGCACCTACGACAAGGACGACCCGCTGGCGATCATCTTCGGCGCGAGCTGACGTTCCGGCGCCCGCTCGGCCCACCCCACGGCGGCCCCGCCCGTACGAAC
>NZ_JBHYVB010000377.1:0-5485 GCF_042750115.1 Streptomyces sp. NPDC059455 | reverse complement strand
GCCCCGTCGGGGCCCCCCCCCCGCCCCGCGCGCCCCCACACCCGCCCCCGGCCCCCGCGGCGATTCCGCATGCCGGTAGACCGGGGCTTCCGCATGCCCGGCGCGCCGGGACCTGCGTATATCCGACCGCACCCCACCCCCGCCCCCCACTGAAACCTCAGCGAAACCGCCCCCTCGCTAAAACAGGAGGTACAGGAAATCCCGAAGGAATGGGGACAGTGGCATGGTGGTTATCACGGAGCGGCCGTCGGATGGCAGTGCCGCACCCAAGAAGAGGCTGCGGCGCACCACCGCGCTGGCGGCGCTGCTGACCGGGGTCGCCCTGCTCGCCACTGCCTGTGGCGACAACAACGAACCCGATAAGAGCGTGGCCAGCGTGGGCTCCGGGAAGAACTCGCAGTCCAAGAAGCCCGAGGCCGGTACACAAGGGGACGGGCTGAAATTCGCGGAGTGCATGCGGAAGAACGGCCTGCCCGATTTCAAGGACCCCAAGCCCGGTGAGGGCATGGGTGCCGGAATCGACCCGCAGTCCCCGGAGTTCCAGAAGGCGGAGAAAGCCTGCAAGCAGTACATGCCGGCACCGCCCCCGCAGGAGGGTGGCGGCGGTCCGGGCGATGTGTGGCCGACCGAGGACAAGCTCAAGTACGCCAAGTGCATGCGCAAGAACGGTGTGCCCAGCTTCCCCGACCCGGACGAGAGCGGTGGCTTCAAGCTGGAGGTCGACCCGACCACTCCGCAGTTCAAGAAGGCGGAGGACGCCTGTAAGCAGTACCAGCCCGAGTCCCTGCGCAACATGGAGCCCAACAAGCCCGGTGGGGGCTCGGCGTGAGTGCGACCCAGACCCCGACCGAGGACGAGGAAGCGAGTCCCCCGGAGCGGCAGAGCGCGCCACCACCGGCGCGGCGCAAGCGGCGCGGACTGACCGCGATCGTCGTCGTGGCGATCGTGGTCGCGGCGGGCGCGGGCGTCGTCGTGGCCGATCCGTTCAAGAAGTCCGAGAAGGACTCGTCGGCCAGGGCCAGCGCCCCCACCGGGGTGGCGAAGGTCACCCAGGGGTCGTTGTCGGCCCGCACCCTGGAGAACGGGACGCTCGGCTACGCGGGTTCGTACGACGTCGTCAACAACGCCAAGGGCACCATCACCAGGCTCCCCGCCGTGGGCGATGTGATCAGCCAGGGCAAGGTGCTCTACCGCGTGAGTGGCAAGCCGGTGGTGATGCTCCAGGGCGCCGCCGAGCCGGTGTACCGCGATCTGGCCTACGGCGCCGAGGGTGCCGATGTGCGGCAGCTCAACGCCGCGCTCGTCAGCCTCAAGTACGCCACCAAGGCGCAGATCGACCCCGACTCGGACTACTTCAGCATGCAGACGTACTACGCCCTCAAGGAGCTCCAGGAGGACGTCGGACTGAAGGAGACGGGTGAACTGTCGCTCGGGCAGGCCGTGTTCCTGCCCGCCGAGGAGGTCCGGGTCATCAAGTCCGGGGCCGTACGCGGTGGCCCGGCCGGGCAGGGGCAGAACGTGCTGCAGGTCTCCTCGACCAAGCGGCAGGTCACCGTGGAGCTCAACGCCAGCCAGCAGACCGGGGTGGCGGTCGGTGACAAGGTGACCATCACCCTCCCCAACGGCAAGTCGACCGACGGCGAGGTGTCTTCGGTGGGGAAGGTGGCGAAGCAGGCCGACGACAAGACCACCATCGAGGTGCAGATCAGGCCGAAGGACCCGAAGGCCACCGGAGGGCTCGACCAGGCGCCCGTCCAGGTGGCCATCGTCTCCGACACGGTGAAGGACGTGCTGTCGGTGCCGGTGAACGCGTTGCTGGCGCTCGCCGGAGGCGGTTACGCCGTCGAGGTCGTCGACGCGGGTGGCAAGCACAAGCTGATCCCGGTGCGCACCGGGATCTTCGACGACAGCGAGGGCAAGGTGGAGGTCAGTGGCGCCGGGCTCGAGGTCGGCCAGAAGATCGCGGTGCCCGCGTCATGACCGGCGTGGAGACCGAGACGCGGCCGGTCGACGTGCGGACCACCGGCGAGGCGGTGCTGCAGCTGGAGGACGTGACCAAGGTCTATCCGGGCGCCTCCCCGGTCGTGGCGCTGGACGGGGCCGGATTCACCATCCACCGGGGCGATTTGGTGGCCATCGTGGGCCCCTCCGGCTCCGGCAAGTCGACCCTGCTGCAGGTGATGGGCACCCTGGACCGGCCGACCTCCGGCACGGTACGGGTCGTGGGGGAGGACGTGGCCGCGATGTCCGACCGGGCGCTGGCCGGGCTGCGCGCCACCCGGATCGGCTTTGTCTTCCAGCAGTTCTTCCTGGCCGAACACGCCACGGCGCTGGAGAATGTGGCGGACGGGATGCTGTACTCGGGCGTCCGGCGCCCGGCCCGGCTGTCGGCGGCCGCCGTGGCCCTGGACCGGGTCGGTCTCAGCCACCGGATCCACCACCGGCCGTCGCAGCTGTCGGGTGGTGAGCGGCAGCGGGTCGCGATCGCCCGTGCCCTGGCCGGTGACCCGGCGATCGTGCTGGCCGACGAGCCCACCGGCAACCTCGACAGCGTCGCGGGTGCCGCGATCTTCAAGCTGTTCAAGGAGCTCAACGCCGAGGGCACCACCATCGTCATGATCACCCATGATCGGGAGCTGGCCGCCCGGCTGCCACGCCGGATCGAGGTGCTCGACGGTCACATCGTCGCGGACGTCATGTCGGCGGAGGACCCGCTGGACATCGAGAGGCGGCTGCCATGACCTCCACGGCCACCGCCCCCGGCCGGCTCCACCCGGCCGACCTGGGCCGGACCGCCAGCGTGGGCCTGCGCACCCGCCGGATGCGGGCCGCCCTGTCGGCGCTGGGCATCGCCATCGGTGTGGCCGCGATGGTGGCGGTGCTCGGGCTGTCGTCGTCCTCGCAGGCCGGGCTGCTCGCCGAGATCGACAAGCTGGGCACCAATCTGCTGAAGGTCACTCCGGGCCAGTCGCTGGGCGGCGGGGACGCCAAACTCCCCGTCGAGGCACCGGGCATGATCTCCCGGATCGGCCCGGTCGAGGCGGTGCAGAGCACCGGCAAGACCGACGCCGAGGCGTACCGCAGCCCGCACATCCCGACCCTCAACACCAACTCCCTCTCGGTGAACGCCGCCAGCCTGCGCCTCCCGGCCGCGGTGCGCACCTCGATGGCCCAGGGCCGATACCTCAACGCCGCCACCGCGCGGCAGCCGGTGGCCGTCCTCGGGTGGGACGCCGCCAGCCGGCTGGGCATCTCCCGGGTCCACCCGGGCATGCGCATCTGGGTCGGCGGTCAGTGGTTCTACGTGTCCGGGGTGCTCAAGCCCGCGAAGCTGACACCGGAGATCGACTCGGCGGTGCTGGTGGGCTACGAGTCCGCGAAGAAGTACCTGGACTTCGACGGCCACCCCTCCACGGTGTACGTACGGTCGGACACCGACCAGGTCAAGGAGGTCCGCAACGTCCTGGCCGCCACGGCCAACCCGCAGAACCCCAGCGAGGTCAGTGTCACCCAGCCCTCGGCCGCGCTCGAGGCCCGGGCCGCCGCGCGGTCGGCGCTGGACGGGCTGTTCCTCGGGCTGGGGGCGGTGGCCCTGCTCGTCGGGGGCATCGGCGTCGCCAACACCATGGTGATCTCCGTGCTCGAACGCCGCTCGGAGATCGGCCTGCGGCGGGCGCTCGGCGCCACCCGTGGCACCATCCGGCTGCAGTTCCTCTCCGAGGCCATCCTGCTCGCCATGCTCGGTGGCGCGGTCGGGGTGGTGCTGGGCACGCTGGCGACGTTCGTCTACGCGGGCGTCAAGGGCTGGGAGACCGTCGTCCCCGTGCTCGCCTGGGCGGGTGGACTCGGCGCGGCCGTGGCCATCGGCGCCATCGCAGGGCTGCTGCCCGCCCTGCGGGCGGCCCGGATGCCACCCACGGAGGCGCTGCGAACGGTCTGAACCGAGCCGCCCGGCACCGTGGTGAATCCCCCGTCCCGGTGCCGGGCTTCGGGCTGCCCGATACGGGGGAGCGGCGGACACGTACGCCCGTGGCCGCCGTGGTGGCATGTGGTCGGCGTTGACCCCCACGTCCAAACGTCCAAGTGCGCATTTCTGTATGGGAGTTGGCTCCCCGAGACTGGGCGGAACCGGTGCCGGGGGAGGGCCATGGCCATGAGTGGCAGTGTGCTGCAAGAGACCATCCGTGATGTGCTGATCGGCCTCGCCGTGGTCGTGCCCGCGGCCGTCGTCTGCGGGCGGATCGCCCAGCGGCTGCGGCAGCCGGCGGTGCTGGGGGAAATCGCCGCGGGCCTGATGCTGGGCCCCAGTCTGCTGGGGCTGCTCCCCGGGAATCCGACCGCGGTCCTGTTCCCGGACCAGGCCCGCCCCTTCCTCCAGCTGCTGGCCCAACTGGGCCTCGTGCTCTTCATGTTCGGGGTGGGATACCACCTCGACGTGGCGCAACTGCGCGGCCGGGGCCGTCAGGTGGTGTCGGTCTCGCTCAGCTCCGTGGCCCTGCCGTTCGCCCTGGGCACGGGCCTGGCCGTCGCCTTCGCGTCCTGGGGCCTCACCGAACAGGGGCGGACGGGGCTGCTCGGCCCGGCGCTGTTCCTGGGCGCGGCCATGTCCATCACGGCCTTCCCGGTGCTCGCCCGCATCCTGACCGACCACGGTCTGGCCCGGGAGCGCATCGGCACCATGGCGCTCGCCTGCGCCGCCCTCCAGGACCTGCTGGCGTGGGGCATTCTCGCCGTCGTGGTCGTCGTGGTGAACGCCGACGGCTCCTGGCCACTCGCCCGGATGGCCCTGCTGTCCGCCCTCTTCGTCCTCGGCACGCGGTACGTGGTCAAGCCCGCGCTGCACTGGCTGCTGGCGCCCGAACGGCCCTGGAACGGGGACAGCACAGTGCTCCAAGGCGTGGTCTTCAGCGGTCTGCTGCTGTCGGCCTGGGCCACCGACGCGATGGGACTGCACACCGTGTTCGGCGCCTTCGTCTTCGGTGCCGTCGTACCGCGCCGCCGGCTCGAGGCCCACGCTCCGGAGGTGCCCGCGCGCATCGAGCAGTCGAGTCTGCTGCTGCTCCCGGTCTTCTTCACCGTCACCGGGCTGTCCGTCAACTTCCAGGGACTCGGCGGCCAGGGCCTGGCCATGCTGCTCGCCGTGCTCGTCGCGGCCTGCGCGGGCAAGTTCATCGGCGCCGCGGCCGCCGCCCGGCTCACCGGGGCCACTCCACGGCAGGCCATCACCCTCGGTGTGCTGATGAACGCACGTGGACTGACCGAACTCGTCCTGCTCAACGTGGGTCTGGGCCTCGGTGTCATCGACGGCCGCGTCTTCACCGTGATGGTGGCCATGGCCGTGGTCACCACGATGATGACCGGCCCGCTGCTGCAGCGCCTGTTGCCGGCGCCCCCGTCGCGCCCCCCCCAACCCGGGGGGGCACACCGGGGGGCCCGGGGGGCGGCGGGATCTAGGGGCGGTGAGCCGGCCCCGGCCCCCGCACCG
>NZ_JBHYVB010000376.1:0-5508 GCF_042750115.1 Streptomyces sp. NPDC059455 | reverse complement strand
ACCGTTTCACCGGCTTCTCCGGGCGCTTCCCTTCGGTGTTTCCAACCTTACCAGATCCGATTTCCGGTCGTTTCCGATCCGAATTCCGTTTCCGGTGGCCGTTGGAGGGGCCTTGCCTTTCGGCGTTGTTTTCGACTTTAGCAGACGATCATCCGCCGAACCTAATCGGCTTCGCGTGATGCCTGCGGGTGTCAAAAGGTGCTCCGTTTGGATTTCCATCCGTCTGCGGAGCGGTTCAGATGCGCTTTGGGGGCGAGCGGACTCCGCTCACTACAACCGTTTAAACCTACCTCCCCGGACTACCTTGGTCAAGGACTCCGAGCAAGATTCTTTATACGGTCCGGCCGGAGCACCTGTGCACTCCGTTTGCCGCGACCCTCAAACGTACGCACCGGTACTCCCCGGGTCAATAGGTACCGGGAAGTTTCTTAACGCCGCAGGTCAGAGGGGTGGGATGGCCATCAAGCCGCGAAGGACGACGGTGGACTCTCCAGGTGCTCCAGCTCGATGCCGGGGGCGGCGAGCACCACGTCGCCGGCGATGTGGACCCTCCGTACCTCTCCGGTGTCCAGCTCGCTCACCTGGTACTCGTCCACAACGAGTGGCCCGGTGTCGGTGGCGTGACCAGCTCTGTCGAGGAGTGCCCAGGACTGATCCAGGGTGAGGGGTGCGAGGACCGGATCGGTGAAGGCCACGAGGCGTACGCGGACGGCTCCGGCGCCCGGTTCCAGCCGCAGCAGGCGGGAGACGGCGACCAGAAAGGCCGGGGAGGCGCCGGTGAAGGAGTGGGCGCGGACATTGCCCTCGGTCGCGTGCTCCCCGGTGGGGTCCGTGCGGACCCAGGTGACCCCGTCCAGGGCGGCGCCCCTGACCTGCCAGCTGGACGCGTGCAGCTCCACCCTGAGCGGGCGGCCGAGCTCGTCGAGGGTGAGGTCCACGGACCCGGTGTGATCGCCGGAGGGTGAGGTCCGCTGTGCGACATAGCGCCACCCGCTGGGGCCGGGAGCGCAGTGGAAGTGCTCCTCGCCCAGGGGGGCGTGATCGTGTGGGTCGTGGAGGGAGTAGCGGCCGCGGGGCATGGTGAGGTCCTTGACGAGTCGAGCCCGCCCGGCCGGATGGCGCGGACGGGCCCTGGGGCCCCCGCCGGGGCGGGGGCCGGGTCAGCGGCCGCCGACGGTGTGGTCGGCGGCGCCGGTGCGATCAGCGGATGCGATCAGTAGCGGTAGTGGTCGGGCTTGTACGGGCCCTCCACCGGGACGCCGATGTAGGAGGCCTGCTCGGGCCGGAGCGTGGTCAGCTTGGCCCCGAGCGCGTCCAGGTGGAGGCGGGCGACCTTCTCGTCCAGGTGCTTGGGGAGCACATAGACGTCGGTCGGGTACGACTCCGGCTTGGTGAAGAGCTCGATCTGGGCGATGGTCTGGTTCGCGAAGGAGTTGGACATCACGAACGACGGGTGACCGGTCGCGTTGCCGAGGTTCAGCAGACGGCCCTCGGAGAGCAAGATGATCTTCTTGCCGTCGGGGAAGGTCCAGGTGTGGACCTGCGGCTTGACCTCATCCTTCACGATGCCCGGGAGGGCGGCGAGCCCGGCCATGTCGATCTCGTTGTCGAAGTGGCCGATGTTCCCGACGATCGCCTGGTGCTTCATCTTGGCCATGTCCGAGGCCAGGATGATGTCCTTGTTGCCGGTCGTGGTGATGAAGATGTCGGCGGTCTCCACCACGTCGTCCAGGGTGGCGACCTGGTAGCCGTCCATCGCGGCCTGCAGCGCGCAGATCGGGTCGATCTCGGTGATGATCACCCGGGCGCCCTGGCCGCGCAGCGACTCGGCGCAGCCCTTACCGACGTCACCGTAGCCGCAGATGACCGCGACCTTGCCGCCGATCAGCACGTCGGTGGCGCGGTTGATGCCGTCGACCAGGGAGTGGCGGCAGCCGTACTTGTTGTCGAACTTGGACTTGGTGACCGCGTCGTTCACGTTGATCGCCGGGAAGAGCAGCGTGCCGTCCCGCTGCATCTCGTAGAGGCGGTGAACGCCGGTGGTGGTCTCCTCGGTGACCCCGCGGATCTCGGAGGCCAGCTGCGTCCACTTCTGCGGGCTCTCCGCGATGGTGCGGTTCAGCAGTTCGAGGATGACGCGGTGCTCGTCGTTCTCGGCGGTGGCGACGTCAGGGGCGGCGCCGGCCTTCTCGTACTCGACGCCCTTGTGGACGAGGAGGGTGGCGTCGCCACCGTCGTCCAGGATCATGTTGGGCCCGCCGGTGGGGGTACCGGGCCAGGTCAGCGCCTGCTCCGTGCACCACCAGTACTCCTCCAGGGTCTCGCCCTTCCAGGCGAAGACCGGGATGCCCTGCGGGTTCTCCGCGGTGCCCTCGGGACCGACGGCGATCGCGGCCGCGGCGTGGTCCTGGGTGGAGAAGATGTTGCAGGAGGCCCACCGGACCTGGGCGCCGAGGGCGACCAGGGTCTCGATCAGCACGGCGGTCTGCACCGTCATGTGCAGGGAGCCGGTGATACGGGCGCCGGCCAGCGGCTGCTGCTCGGCATACTCCTTACGGATCGCCATCAGGCCGGGCATCTCATGCTCGGCGAGGGTGATCTCCTTACGGCCGAAGGCAGCCAGGGAGAGGTCCGCGACCTTGAAGTCCTGACCGGAGACGGCTGTCGTCATGAGTGCTGCTCCTCGTCGATCGTGTGCGAGCGAGAGTGGTTCGGCTGGGCATGCGAGGCGTCGGGCAGGGCTCCCGACAACGGGCACACCTGTCCCCTTCTACCTCACAGTGCGCAGTCCGTCGGAGGCCCTCTCTCCCTCGGCCGACCCGGGGTGCGGGCCGCCCGACCGCCATCAGCAGCGACGTCTGGCTCGGTCACGAATCTACACCGATCGGCGGAGCGAACCCCAGCCCCCATGGGTCATCTTCGGCCGTACGGCTATGACCAGGGGCGACGGGTGCGCTGCTTGGGGAGGTCGGCCGCGCTGCTTTGGGGGCGACGGCCGCGCCGCTCGGGGACCGTGGGGTGCGTTGCTTCGAGGGCCGACGGTCGCGTCGTTCGGGGGCGACGGTCGCGTCGTTCGAGGACCGACGGTCGCGTCGTTTCCGGAGTCGGGGGGTTCAGGCCGTCGCTTAGATCCCGGCCGGATGTATTGCACGATGCCGCGAGCGCGGGGACGCTGGCAGCTTCCCGCGCCCGCTCAACGCGTTAAGGAGAACCACGTGACCAGTCCAGCCGATCCCCCCAACGGTGCGGGGGCCAGCGGACCGGGGCTCAAATTGCTCGCGGTGACCGCGTGTCCCACGGGTATCGCCCATACCTATATGGCCGCTGAGAAGCTGGCCCAGGCGGCGGAGTCGCTCGGCCACAGCATGAAGGTGGAGACCCAAGGCTCGATCGGGGCCGAGAACGTACTGTCTGACAACGATGTCAGCGAGGCTGACGGCATCATCATCGCCGCCGACAAGGACGTCGACCGCAGTCGTTTCGTCGGTAAGAGGGTGCTTGTCGTCGGGGTCGCCGATGGCATTCACCGGCCGCAGCGACTGATCGAGCAGGTGCTGGACGCGTCGGTGTACGAGGGCGACGGCTCTGGCGCCGGGCGCGGTGGTGCCTCGGGGGCGGCGGCTTCCGGGGGTGGTGGCGGCAGTAAGGGGCGCAGCGTCACCTATAAGGCGCTCATGAACGGTGTCTCGTACATGATCCCGTTCGTGGTGGTCGGCGGTCTGCTGATCGCGGTCTCGCTCGCCCTGGGCGGTGATACGACGTCCAAGGGCATCGTCATCCCCGACGACTCCTTCTGGAAGACGGTCAACGACATCGGGAGCATCGGCTTCGAGCTGATGATCCCGGCCCTGTCCGGCTATATCGCCTACGCCATCGCGGACCGGCCCGCGTTGGTGCCCGGCATGGTGGGCGGCTGGATCGCGGCGCACGGCGAGCTGTACGACAGCGAGGCGGGCGCCGGCTTCATCGGGGCGATCGTCACCGGCTTCCTGGCCGGTTATCTGGTGCTGTGGATCAAGCGGGTCAAGGTTCCGAAGTTCGTCCAGCCGATCATGCCGATCATTGTGATCCCGATCGTGGCGACCTCGGCGCTCGGCCTCTTCTTCATCTATGTCCTCGGCGAGCCGATCTCCTGGGTCTTCGAGCAGCTCACTGACTGGCTCGGTGGGCTGACCGGCACGAGTGCGGCGGTGCTCGGCATCATTCTCGGGCTGATGATCGCGTTCGATATGGGCGGTCCGGTCAATAAGACGGCGTTCCTCTTCGGTGCCGGGCTGGTGTCCAAGAACCCCGAGGTCATGGGGGCGTGTGCGGCGGCCATTCCGGTACCGCCGCTGGGCCAGGGGCTGGCCACGCTGCTGCGCCGCCGGATGTTCGACGACCAGGAGCGGGAGACCGGGCTGGCGGCGCTCTTCATGGGCTTCTTCGGCATCACGGAGGGCGCGATTCCGTTCGCGGCGGCGCGTCCCGCGCGGGTCATTCCGGCGAACATGGTGGGTGGCGCGGTCGCCGGGGCGATAGCCGGGGTGGCGTCGGTCGAGGACAACGTGCCGCATGGGGGGCCGATTGTGGCGGTTCTCGGTGCGGTTGGTGGGGTGCCGATGTTCTTTGTCGCGGTGGTGGTGGGTACGGCGGTGACGGCGTTGGTGACGATTGGGTTGATGTCGGTGGGTGGCGGTGCTGGTGATTCGGGCGGTGCTGTGGGGGTGGCGGGCGCTGCGAGTGACTCGGGTGGTGTGGGTGGTGTAGGTGGTGCGGGTGCCACCGCGGGTGGTGCGGGTGCCACTGCGGGTGCCGCCGCGGGTGGTGGCTCCGGGGCGGCGTCGGTCGCGGCTGAGCCCGTCCTTGCTGGGGTGGGCGGCGGCGGTGACCGTGCCGCGGAGGCGTGTGGCGCTGCGGGTGCCCGTAAGGCGGTCGCTTCTCAGAGCGGGGCAGGCGAGGCCGATTCTGGGGGCCAGGTGCTGTCCGGGTATCTCACTGAGCAGACCGTCAAGGAGCGGCTGGCGGCCGACGGTAAGGACGCCGCGATCCGTGAGATGGCTGAGCTGCTGGCCGCGACCGGCAAGGTGACGGATGCGGAGGAGCTGGTGCGGGCCGCGTTTGCCCGGGAGGACCAAGGCACGACCGGGCTCGGCGAGGAGATCGCGATTCCGCATGCCAAGACGGATGCGGTGACCGCTCCGGTCGTCGGCTTCGCGCGTTCCCCCGAGGGGATCGAGTGGGGTGCGCCGGATGGGACGAAGGCCCGGCTGGTGTTCATGATCGCGGTGCCGGAGGCGGATGCGGGGGATGAGCATCTGCGGATTCTGGCGTTGCTGTCGCGGAAGTTGATGGCTGAGGAGTTTCGGGAGCGGTTGTTGGGGGCGGGGGATGTGGGGGCGATGTTGGGGGTGCTTGGGGAGATTGAGTAGGGCGGGGGTTGGGGGCGGGTTTCTCCCCCACCCCCGCCCCAACCCCAAAACCGGGGCAAATACCCCCCGCCCCCCCCCCGGGCCCGCCCCCCCCCCC
>NZ_JBHYVB010000375.1:0-5543 GCF_042750115.1 Streptomyces sp. NPDC059455 | reverse complement strand
CAGCCCCGAAAACACCGTCTGCACGAGCTCGTTGACATTCTTCACGGGAATGTCAACGACCCTCACGACTCTCCGTTACCACCGAATGTGAGACAAGGCCGTTGATTGGACAGACCCGAGATCCGCCGTTGCTTGGACGTCGAGGTCGAGAATTGCCCGTCGAATCGCGCGAAGGTCTTGGACCGAAACGTCGAGCTCGATGTGTTGCTCCTCGCTGTCGTCGCTTTTGAAGGGCAGGAGACCTTGGGGAGCGTAGTTGGTGTGGAGCAGATCGGCGTAGGCACCGTAGTCGATCACCCAGACGTCAGTCGGTCCGGCTCGGGATACGCGCGGAGAGCACGCGCTTTGTCGGACTGATACCAGGCTCGCGCCGCGTCCTGGACGATCGGAACGGAGATCTTGCGGTCTCGGGCCTGCATTGGCTTTCGCGGCGATGTGGATCGCATCGCGAGGAACGCCCTCGGAGGCCCGGACGAGTTCGTCGAAGGCGGGCTCGGACGAAACCCCGGAGTCGGCCTGGCAGGGTCAGGTGCCGGCGCTCAACGCGGGCTGCGCCGGCTCCGGTAGGCCGCGACGCTGGCCCGGTGTGCGCAGGTTCGGGTGCAGTACTGCTTCGAGCCGTTGCGCGAGAGGTCCACGAAAGTGGCCCGGCAGGTCGGCCCGGCACATACGCCGAGACGAGCGGGACCGAGCGTGGCGATCACGGAGGCCAGTGCGCTGAGCGTAGTCGCGGCAAGGTGCGCCGAGCAGCGGTCGGTGTCGGAGGTCACCTCGGTCCACCAGCGGTCGTCCTCGTGGCGCAGTACCGGGGTGGCGCGGCTGCGACGCAGACCGTCGTTGATCAGAGCCGCAGCTTCGACCGCGTCCGCGTTCGCCCGTTCGAGCACCTCACGCACCGTCTCGCGCAACGCGCGGACTTCCACCAGGTCGGCGCGGGTGAGATGCCGCGGACCGGTCCCTTGGTTCGTGGCCGAACTCGGAGGCTCAGCCGCGGGATGGTCGTCGAGGAAGTCCCGGAGCTGCTCCACGGTCTCGAGCGTGTCCTCTCCCTTGATCGGCCTCAAGGTGTTGGCCAGGTCGACGGCCGTCTTGACCACCAATGGGATGTGATACGCATCCTGCATTTGACGTGTCTCCTCACTGCCTCGTAATGTTACACCCAAAGGAGCTTTAGCATGTCACAACATACTCGGCAGGGGACGACGCCGCAGACGGTCCCGTCTGGAGGGGCCCCGGCACCGGAGCGAACCGACACCCCGGACGGGCGTCGGCTGGGGCTGACTTTGGGGATGCTGGTGCTGCCGATGTACGTGGCACTGGGAGCGCCGTCGGTGGCCCTGCCGGCCATCGGCCGCGCACTCGCGGTGCCGTTCGGGGCCACCGCATGGATTCTCGCCGCGTGGTCGCTGACCTCCGCGCTCGCGATGCCGGTCGCGGGTCGGCTGCTGGTCCGCTGGAGCCCCTTCCAGGTCCTCGTCGCCGGGGTCGTGGCGCTCGCCGCGGGCTCCGTGCTCGCCGGGGCCGGGCCGACACTGCCCGTCGTGATCGTCGGCCGACTGATCGGCGGCGCCGGGGCGGGCGCGACCGTGATCGCCGTCTTTGCCGCGGCCACCGCCCTTCCCGGGCGGCAACGAATCCGCGCCCTGGGAATCATCGCGGCCGCCAGCGCGACGGCGTCGGGGTGCGGGACACTGCTGGGCGGGGCGGTGACCGCATGGCTCGGGTGGCGTGCCGTACTCGCGATCCCGGTCCTCGCGCTGCCCCTCCTGCTGGCCGCATTGCCGAGTAGGCGCGCGCTGACGCGGAGCGGTAGCGGCGAGCGAAACGGCTCGACCGGGCGACTCGACATCGTCGGCGCGGCCGTGCTGTCGGTACTCGCCGCCTCCTTGATCACGTTGCTGCAGGCACACTCGGTCGGCCTGCCCGCTCCGGTCACCCTCGTCGTGGCTGCCGCCGGGGCGCTCGCCGCCGTGGGACTGTGGTGGCGCGTGCGAAGCACGCCCGACGGGTTCGTGCCTCGGCGGGTGATCGCCTCCCGCGGCTTCCTGGCGGCCGGGCTCATCGGCGGGACCGTCTTCGCCGGCTATTACGGGGTGTTGTTCCGCGCCCCGTCCCTGATCGAGCAGGCCACGGGCGGTGGCCCCCTGGAAGCCGGCGTGCTCTTGGTCCCGGCCGCCGCCTGCTCGGTGCTGGCCGGGCGGCTGGTCGGCACCTTGACCGACCGGTTCACCAGCTGGCAGGTGTCGGCCGGGCTTGCGGCACTCACCGTCGTCGGCGTGCTCGTGGTCGCGATCTCCACCGGACCGATCCCGATCGTCGTCGGCACGGCGTTGACCGTGTGCGGGTTCGCCGGCGCCCAAGCCGTACTGGTGAGCCTCGCGCCGGACCTGGTCGCCGCGGACGACCGCGACACCGCACAGGGCCTGCTCAACTTCATGAACGCCCTGGGTGGCGGGATCGGTCCGGCCGCTGTCGCGGGTCTGTCCGGCATCGTGCCGGGGCCGGTGGCCCTCGCCGTGCTCGCGGCACTCCCCCTGGCCGGACTCGTCCTCAGCCTGACCCGGCGCCCTACCGCCGACCGCCGCCCCGAAACCGACGCCACGCGTGGGAGCCCGCGATGACGGTCCACCTGCCTCTGATCCGATAACGCCTTGACCAGTAAGGAGCCTTGCCATGTCCGCCGAACCATTCGAGGTCGGCATCACCGAAGCCGAGATCGCGGACCTGCGTGAACGATTGCGACGGACACGGTGGCCCGAGCGCGAGCCGGTGGACGACTGGTCACAGGGTTTGCCACTGGCGTATGCGCAGGAGCTTTGCCGCAGCTGGGCCGAGGACTACGACTTCGGGTTCGCCGAGCGGCTGAACGTGTTCCCGCAGTACCGCGACACGATCGACGGGCTGGGCATCCACTTCCTGCACGTCCGCTCACCGGAGCCGGACGCGTTCCCGCTCGTGCTCACGCACGGGTGGCCGGGTTCGGTGCTCGAGTTCCTGGAGGTCCTCGGCCCGCTGACCGACCCGCGCGCGCACGGCGGTGACCCGGCGGACGCGTTCCACGTTGTCGCGCCGTCGTTGCCCGGGTACGGCTGGAGTGACAAGCCGTCGACGACCGGGTGGGGCATCACTCGCACCGCGCGCGCCTGGGACACGTTGATGGTCTCGCTGGGTTACGAACGGTACGGCGCGCAGGGCGGTGACTGGGGTTCGGCGGTGTCCGCGGTGCTGGGCGAGGTGGCGCCCGAGCGGGTCGCCGGCGTGCACCTGAACCTGGGATCCGTGGCGGCGGGCACGTTCGACGACCCGACGCCCGCGGAGCTGGCGAATCTCGAGGCCGAGAAGGAGATGCAACGCACCGGCCGGGGGTACTCGGCGATCCAGGCGACCCGGCCGCAGACACTCGGCTACGGCCTCACCGACTCCCCGGCGGGGCAGGCCGCCTGGATCGCCGAGAAGTTCTGGGCGTGGACGGACAACGACGGCCATCCCGAGGACGCATTGTCGCGGCAGACGATCCTCGACGAGATCTCGGTCTATTGGTTCACCGCGTCGGCCACGTCGTCGGCGCGCCTGTACTGGGAGAGCTTCGCCAACTTCCGGGACAAGGTGACCGCGCCATCCGGGCTGTCGGTCTACCCCCGCGACATAACCCGCCCGTCGAGGCGGGAGGCCGAGCTGCGGTTCACCGACCTGCGCTGGTTCGAGGAACTGCCGCATGGCGGCCACTTCGCCGCGCTGGAGCAGCCGGAGTCGCTGGTCAAGCAGGTGCGCGGGTTCTTCCGCCTGTTCCGCTGACTGTCCGTGCCACCCCCTGGGAAGCCCACGCCCAGGGGATGGTCCTGTCCGTCCCCCGGGTTACCGGCAAAACGACGGCCGCGCTCGGCGAGCGGACGCTGGTGAGCATCGCCCTCGAACGCGGAGTCGTGTGCCCTTCAGAAATACGTCGCTGCAGGTCGCTGGGGGCCTGGTGGTGCTCGGGGTCGCCTGGGACGATGCCGTGGGTGATTGTCTCGCTGGTCTATCGGGTGACGAGGAAGCTGCTCTCGGTCCCAGCTGTGCTTCTGCGTCGGCGGGTGGCCGAGGATGCCGAAATTCTTGTCCTGCGGCACGAGAACGCGGTGTTGCGTAGGCAACTCGCGGCCCCGGTGCGGTACGAGCCGGCGGACCGGTTGTGGTTCGCGGCGGTCTCCTCGCTGATACCCCGACGGCGCTGGGCGGAGGTGTTTCCGGTGACTCCAGGGACCCTTCTCGATTGGCATCGAAGGCTCGTCGCGCGCCGGTGGGACTACAGCAAGCGCCGGTGCCGGCCCGGACGTCCACCGACTGCGCCGGCGATCAAAGAGCTGGTGTTGCGGCTGGCTGAAGAGAATCCCCGCTGGGGGTGTCGCAGGATCCAAGGCGAGCTCGCACGGCTGGGGCATCAGGTCGGAGCGTCCACGGTCTGGCAGATCCTGACCGCCGCCGGCGCAGGCCCGGCTCCCCGCAGGAACGGGCCGTCGTGGCGCGAGTTCCTGACAGCGCAGGCCGACGGCATCATCGCCTGCGACTTCCTGCACATCGACCTGGTCGATCTCCGTCGGGTCTACGCGCTGGTCTTCCTCGAGCACGGCACGCGCCGCCTGCACATCGCCGGCGTGACCGCTCACCCCACCGCGCAGTGGACGGTGCAGCGAGCCCGTAACCTCACCGCCGACCTGGGTGTGCGCTTCGAGTCGCTGCGCTTCGTGCTCCGCGACCGGGACAGCAAGTACACCGAATCCTTCGACGCGGTCTTCGCGTCCGAGGGCATCGAGACCCTGAAGACCGCGCCGCGGTCACCGCGGATGAACGCCCGCTGCGAAAGGGTCATCGGGACACTGCGGCGCGAGCTCCTCGATCACCTGCTGCTCCTGAACGAAGCCCACGCACGAGGCGTGCTCGACGTCTATGCCGTCCACTACAACGGTCATCGCCCTCACCAGGCCCGGGGACAGCTTCCTCCTCTTGCCCAGGAGCGCCCGGCGCCCTCGACCGACCTGACTGCGCACCGGCTCCTCCGCACCCGAGTACTAGGCGGTGTCGTCAACGAGTACAGATACGTGGCTTGACCAGCAGCGATGACTTTCTGAACGGCACAGGGTTTCCTGGGCGCGTTCGGCGGCCGCGCTGGCGCCGTAGTGGCGGGGCATGTCTTCTGAGATCCAGCCCATCAGCAGCATCAGGTCACCGGAGTCCCCGCCTGCCCGTTTCCACTCGTGGGCGAAGTTATGCCGCCACCGGTGCGCATGCACGCCCTTCACCCCGGCGGACAGGCCACGCCGCTTGAGCATGATCTTGATGCCGTTCGGCGCCAGCCGCCGCCCGCCGCGCTCGGCCAGCCACAGGTCCGGCAGCTCGGCGCCCTTGCGCTTGGCGCGGGCCCGCAGATACCGGCTCACCGCCCGGGCCGTCTTCGGGCCGAACCGCACGCGGCGGTCGCGGCTGCCCTTGCCGTGGTAGTGCACCGAGTCGGTGACCAGGTCGATGTCCTCCAGGGTGAGGTTGCCGACCTCGGACAGGCGGGC
>NZ_JBHYVB010000374.1:3269-5603 GCF_042750115.1 Streptomyces sp. NPDC059455 | reverse complement strand
ATCGGGGCCCCCCCCCCCCCCCCCGGGGGTCCAGGGGCGAAGCCCCTGGTAGCGGGAAGGGACGGGGAGGGGAGGGGAGCAGTCCGCCGCAGGCGTCACAATCCGCTGAATACCCCCTGGCTCGGGTTGTGTCCGCGGGGGCCACGTCCGGAGGCAGGCTTGGCTGGTTGCGCCTGCGGTGGCCTGCGTCCCGCAAGTGGATGTGCCCGTATGGCGGCCTGACCGGCGTGCGCCCGCGCAGCGAGCTCGGGTCGCGCCCGTCGGCGGCCTGCGCTCTGCGGGGCGCTTCGCGGCCCGACCGGGTCGCCGGGCATCGCGCCCGCACGGCGGGCCTCCGCAATGTGCGGGCGGGTCCGGACCCGCATGGCGATGCCCTGTGGCGGGCACCCGGGCACGGACGTCGGCACAGCGCGTCAGCGGAAAGGAGCCGAGTACCGTGAGGACACCGCATGATCCTGGGGCGGATCCGGAGGATGAGGGGATTCCCGATCTGCAGGACGGGACGCCCGAGCAGCAGTGGGCGGAGGATCCTGAGCAGTTGCCCGTGGCCGGGGACGAGCCGACGATCGCCGGGTACCGGGACACCACGAGCGCGGAGACGCGTGAGCGGGAGTCGCTCGACGAGCGGTTGACCGATGAGGAGCCGGAGGCGGGGGAGCCGGTCGGCACGGTGGCGGAACCGGCGGGGCTGCTGTACGACGAGCCGGACCCCGATCTCCCGCGTGAGCAGGACGTCTACTCCCAGGAGGGCTCGACCAGCGGGCTGTCCGCCGAGGAGGAGGCGGTCCGGATCAAGAGCGATGAGCTCCGGGATGTGGACGATCTCTACGAGGAGGTCGACGACGAGGAGGCCATCGTGGATCCGGGACCGCCCTCCTGACGGGTCTGCCGGACGGTGAATTCACGGGCGGGTCACGCCGGGTTCCGGTCGACGTACTCGAAGATCGAGCCGTCGGGGTGGCGGGCCACCAGGGTGCGGCCCACGGGGGCGGGCAGCGGACCGGCGACGATCTGCCCGCCGACCGACGTGAGATCGGCGACCGCCTCGTCCACGTCCTTCACCGCGATCGTCGCCGTGATCTTGCGGAGAATCGACATCTCCGACTCCGGTCCGCTCATCAGAAAGAAGCAGCCGACCGCCGCGACCGCGACGGGGCCGCGCTGGAAGCGCACCGCCTCGGCTCCCGTCAGCTTCTCGTAGACGGCGATCGCCGAGTCCAGGTCGTCGACGCACACGCGGAGTGAAGTCCCCAGAATATCCATGCGGGCGAGCCTAGTTGAACTGCTCAGACGCGGCAGAGGATCTCACCGTGCAGGACGGCGAACCAACCGTCCGGCGCCTCGCCCCACGTCCGCCACGCCTCCGCGATCGACCGCAGCTCCTCCTCCGTGGCATGGCCGCCGTCGACCGCGAGCCGGGCGTAGGAGGAGGCGACCGTGCGGTCCGCCCACAGACCGCTCCACCACACCCGCTCCTCCTCGGTGGCGTAGCACCACGCCGTGGCGGTCGAGGTGATGTCGGTGAACCCCGCCTCCAGGGCCCAGGAGCGCAGTCTGCGACCGGCGTCCGGCTCACCGCCGTTGGCCCGCGCGACCCGGCGGTAGAGGTCCAGCCAGCCGTCCAGCCCGGGGACGGACGGGTACCAGGTCATGGCGGCGTAGTCGGAGTCGCGCACCGCCACGATGCCGCCCGGCGCGCACACCCGGCGCATCTCGCGCAGCGCCCCCACCGGGTCGCCGACGTGCTGCAGCACCTGATGGGCGTGGACCACGCAGAAGGAGTCGTCGGGGTGGTCCAGCGCGTGGACGTCGGCGACCGCGAAGGAGACGTTGGCCAGCCCGCGCTCGTCGGCCACCGCGCGGGCCCGCTCCAGGATGGCGCCCTCGGCGTCGACGCCCGTGACCTGCCCCTGGGGGACCAGTTCCGCCAGGTCCGCGGTGATGGTGCCGGGGCCGCAGCCGATGTCCAGGATCCGCATATGGGGCCGCAGATGGCCGGTGAGATACGCGGCGGAGTTGGCCGCCGTGCGCCAGGTGTGCGAGCGCAGCACCGACTCATGGTGGCCGTGGGTGTAGACGGCGGCGTCCTTCGGCATGGCGGAACTCCCCCTTCGGGACCGGTGAACGGGTGGCTCCACCGTAGAAGGCATCTCGCATCACGAGAAGAACCGTCTCAGTATGCGAGCGTTCCGGTTAAGTGCCGAAGGGGGGGGGGGGGGGCGGAAACCCCCCCCCCCCGCCGCGGGCAATTTTGCTGTGGTTTTTAAAGAAAATCGAGCCCCCCCCAGCGACGTGGCGGGGGGTGGGGGGGGGGAGCGGGTGTACCGCACCGGG
>NZ_JBHYVB010000374.1:0-3259 GCF_042750115.1 Streptomyces sp. NPDC059455 | reverse complement strand
GCCCAAGCCCTGTCGAGTGAGGAATGGCCGCGATGCCCCCCGTCGTAGCCCCCCCCCCCCCCCCGGTTTTGCTATTAGGGCAAGGGTCCCCCCGGGGGGGTGCACCACCCCCCCCCCCACCCTTCGGCGGAATGTGACGCGGGAATGGTGATGCCGGAATGCGGGGCGGCCGCGTCGCATAGGCGGCTCCATCAGATAGGCGACTCCGTCACATCCCCCCGGCTGATCACGCCCAGCGCACGCCCCGCCTCGACCACCGGGAGCCGCCCCACCGCATGCCGACGCATCAGCGCGGCCGCCTCGGCCACCTCCTCGTCCGGCCCGATCGTCACCGGGTCCGGGGTGCATACGGCATGGCAGGTGACGGCGAGAGGGTCTACGCCCTCGGCGACCGCGCGGAGGGTGATGTCGCGGTCGGTGAGGACGCCGAGCACCTCCCCGTCGCTGGCGACCAGCACATCGCCGATGTCCTG
The DNA here is from genome assembly GCF_042750115.1 of Streptomyces sp. NPDC059455. Lineage (NCBI taxonomy): Bacteria > Bacillati > Actinomycetota > Actinomycetes > Kitasatosporales > Streptomycetaceae > Streptomyces > Streptomyces sp. NPDC059455. The sequence goes on along the minus strand of NZ_JBHYVB010000374.1, from coordinate 2,786 downwards.
CGCGCGCATCAGCTGCGCGGCCTCCACCAGCGAGGCGTCGGGGCGCACCCAGATCGCGGGCCGCGTCATGGCCTCCCGGACGGGGCGCGTCGGATCGCGAGGTGGGTCCTGGGACACCTGTCCACCTCCCCTTCCTGGGTGATGTGCTGCCCGCAGTACCCACGTGCGTCGGGGCTATGCGCGGCGGATATGCGCCATCCGCAATCCCTGGGCGATCCCCTACGTGCTCGGGCGCGGCCCCAGCTACGTGCTCGGGCGCAGCCCCAGCGCCGAGACCACCTCCTGCACCGTGTGGAACGTCCGGTCCGCGGGCAGTTCCTCGGCCAGAGCGATCAGCCCGTCCGGTGTGTGCCGGTCCTCCAGGACGCGCAGCAGCCCCTCACGATCCGCCGGGAACGACGTACGTCCCAGCCGGCGGCCGAACTCGAACCGCACCGCCTCGGCCTCACCGGTCGTCCCCCGTGCCGGAACCGGCCCCGAGGCGACGTCCGGGTCATCGTCGGCGGCCGGCTCCGGGTCGTGCCACTCCTCGGCCCGGGTCGGGTGCCCGGAGCGGATCAGCCCCTGGAGCTCGTGCTTCATCTCGTCGTCCTTGTGGACGCTCAGCCGATCGCTGCCTCGCTGCATGTCGGTCCCCTTCCTCAGCGGGTCCGGGTGTCTCCCGGGTCGGTCATCTCCCGGGATATGTCAATCGGTTCCGGGGCGGTCGAATCCGCTCCCGGGATGTTCAATCCGCGGATGTTCGGTCCGCGGATGTTCAATCCGCGTCGCCCTCGTACGGCCGGCGCAGCGGTGTGTCGTCGGCGCGGGCCGGGGACGGCCGGGTGTCGCCCACGTACTGGACATCGGTACGGCGCAATGCCAGTTGGTCGGGTTCGGTGCCCACCCGTACCTCGCGGTACAGATCGGGCCCGTCGGGGCGTATCAGCAAGGAGCCTATGCCGTGCTCACCACGCGCCGCGTCGGCCAGCGCCGGAACCCCGGGGGCGCGGCCCCCGCGCGCGGTCTCCACCGCCGCCGAGCGCAGCTCCTTGGGCAGCCGCTCGTGGACCGCGCGCCGCTCACGCGGGTCCCCGGCCGGCACCACCAGATCCGCGCCGGTCAGCTCCAGCAGCGGTCCCACGTGCGGCAGCGCCGACCAGCACGGGGGCTCGCTCATCGGCTCGGCGCCCTGCCCTTCCAGCCGGCGGCTCGCCTCGCGGGCGGCGCGTTCCTGCTCCTCGGCCGCTGACTCGTCCGGGTGCGTGGTGTCGAAATAGACGCCGGCCCAGGGGCCCGGACGGTCGTAGAGCGGTTGGAGATGTCCGAGTCGCATGTACTCCCTCCAGATTTCGCGTCCCCCACGCGTACCCATGACGACGGCATCGACACGAGGTCGCCCGGACGATTGGGGGGTGAGGTTCCGAAGCCGACGTTTGGGGCTCGTGGGGGAGGGGGACCCGTGGTGCGGCCGAGCGGCCCGTAGGGAGTGAGGAGCGGCGCCGGACGCGGGACATCAGGGGCCGGGTCCGGCGCCGTGCCCTGTCCAGATGCCCTGCGGAAGTGCCCGCGTACCCGTGGTCCGCTCGCGTTGACGAGGACTCCTGAGGACTCCTGAGGACTGTTAACGAGGGTGGGGCACGGGTACCCGGCGGCGCATGACTGATAAATCGGCCTATCCGAAGGCGGGCATACCCTCGGCCGGGGACCTGGCGGAGCCGGTCGCACGAGCCGTCCGCGAAGAGGTCCGCCGGGAGCTGCGTGAGCAGTCCGGGCGGCGCGCGGTCCGCCTCTACGGTGGCGCGGCGGCGGCCGCGCTCTATGCGGGGGGTGCGCTGACGGCGTGCCTGGTGCTGCTGTTCGCGTTGGCGCTTCCGGGGTGGGCGGCGGCGCTGGTCGTCTTCGCGCTGTTGCTGGTGGTGGCGGGGTGGCTGAAGAACGCGGCGGGGCAGGGGGCGGGGCGACGGCCCGGCGCGCCTTCTTCGGCGCCTTCCGCCCCTGCGGCCCCTTCCGCCCCTTCGGGGCCCGTGGCTCCTCCCGGTCCTTCTGGCGGCCCCGCCGGTCCTGGCGGTCCTGGCGGGCCCGTCGCGCCTCCGACGCCCCCGGGGACGCCGGGGCCCGGGGCGCCTCCTCAGCCCCCTCATCCCCCTCACACGGGGTGATCGCCCATGGCGGAGAATCCGCTGCTGACCAGGCACGGCGAGGCGCTGGACCTCTTCACCGAACGGGTGCACGCGATCCGGCCCGATCAGTGGGACGACCCGACGCCCTGCACCGAGTGGACCGTACGCGACCTGGTGAACCATCTCGCGGTCGAGCAGATGTGGGTGCCGCCGCTGGTCCGGGAGGGGGCGAGCGCCGGCGACCAGAGCGATGCGCTGGAGGGCGATCTGCTCGGTGACGACCCCGTCGCCACGTGGGACGTGGTGGCGACCGCGGCGCGGGACGCCTTCCGCGAGCCGGGGGCGCTCGACCGGATGGTCGGCCTCTCGTACGGGGAGAGCCCCGCGACGCATTACTGCGCGCAGATGACGGCTGATGCGGCGGTGCATGCGTGGGATCTGGCTCGGGCCATTGGGGCGGATGAGCGCATTCCCAAGCCGCTGGTGGACTTTTCGGTGCGGGAGGTCGCGCCGTATGCGGCGGATTTGGAGGAGAGCGGGCTGTTCGCGGCGCCGGTTGAGCCTCCGGCGGGGGCGGATGCGCAGGCCCGGCTCCTGGCTCTGCTTGGCCGCGAGCCGTAGGCAGATTCCCCACCCCGCCCCTTCCCGAAAGAGGAGGCTCCGCCCCCTCACCCCCACCGGGGC
>NZ_JBHYVB010000373.1:0-5660 GCF_042750115.1 Streptomyces sp. NPDC059455 | reverse complement strand
GGTTCGGTGGCGTGGGTGGTGTCGGCGCGGTCGGGTGCGGCGTTGGCCGGGCAGGCGGGTCGGCTGGCGGAGTTCGTGGCGGCGCGTCCGGAGGTAGCGGCCAAGGATGTGGCGTTCTCGTTGGCCGCGACCCGGACGACGGGGTTTGCGCATCGCCTGGCGGTGATCGGTCAGGACCGTGAGCAGCTGCTGGAGAGCCTGGGCGCGGTCGCGGCGGGCCAGGCGGCGCCGGGTGTGGTGACTGGGAGTGTTGGTTCGGCGTCGGTGTCGCGGCCGGTGTTTGTGTTTGCGGGTCAGGGCGCGCAGTGGGTCGGGATGGGTCTGCAACTGTGGGATGAGGAGCCGGTGTTCGCGGCGGTGATGGAGCGCTGCGCGGCGGCCTTGGAGCCGTTCGTCGACTGGCAACTGCGTGATGTGTTGGGCGATGCGGAGTTGTTGGCGCGGGTGGATGTGGTCCAGCCGGCGTCGTGGGCGGTAGCGGTCAGCCTTGCCGGGCTCTGGCGGGCGTATGGCGTCGAACCCGCCGCGGTGGCGGGTCACAGTCAGGGTGAGATCGCTGCGGCGTGTGTCTCCGGAGGCCTGTCCTTGGAGGACGGTGCGCGGGTCGTCGCTTTGCGCAGCCGGGCGTTGGCGGGTCTGGCGGGTACGGGCGGGATGGTGTCGGTGCCCGCTGGTCTGGATGAGGTGGGGGAGTGGATCTCCCGCTGGGGTGAGGACCTGTCGGTCGCGGCCGTCAACGGTCCCCGCCAGGCGGTGGTGGCCGGTGCCGCGCAGGCCTGCGTTGAGTTCGCCGAGGCCTACGGCGATCGCGGCGCTCGCCGCATCGCGGTGGACTACGCCTCCCACACGGCGCACGTCGAAGCCGTCCAGGACCGTCTAGCTGAGGACCTGGCGGGGGTGTCTCCGGTTTCTGGTTCGGTGCCGTTCTACTCCACGCTTGAGGCGCGTGTGCTGGACACCGCCGAGTTGGACGGCGGGTACTGGTTCCGGAACCTGCGTCGGACGGTGCGGTTCGGTGAGGTCGTCGCCGCGCTGGCGGCAGAGGGCCACCGGGTGTTTGTGGAGGTCAGTCCGCATCCGGTGTTGGGTTTGGCGATTGCGCAGGCGGGCGAGGACCTGGTCGCGGCGGGCACGTTGCAGCGCGGCGATGGCGGCCGGAGCCGCTGGCTGACCGCCCTGGCCGGTGCCTACGCTGCCGGTGTTGAAGTGGACTGGGCCGCGGTGACCGTCGATGAGGGTCGGGCGGTGAAGGTCGCGCTGCCGACGTATCCGTTCCAGCGCCAGCACTACTGGCCGAAGGCTGTGGCCGGTCGCGGGGATGCTCCGTCGATCGGCTTGGAGCGGGCTGGACATCCGTTGTTGGCGGCTGCGGTGTGGCTGGCCGAGGGCGACGGGCTGGTGCTGACGGGTCGCCTGTCGCTGGCCGCGATGCCGTGGCTGGCCGACCACACCGTCCACGGCACCGTCCTGCTCGCCGGTACGGCCTTCGTGGACCTGGCGATCCACGCCGGAGATTTGGCCGGGTGCGGTGTCCTAGAGGAGTTGACGCTCCAGGAGCCGTTGCTTCTGCCTAGCTCCGGTGGCGTGCAGCTTCAGGTCCACGTCGGCGAGAGCGACGACGACAGCGCTCGCCGAACCGTCACCGTCTCCTCCCGTGAAGGGGAGGGCGAATGGGTCCGGCACGCGGTCGGCTTGCTGGCCCCGGCCGGCAGTGAGCCTGCCCCGGCCCCGCTGGATGTTTGGCCTCCGGTCGGCGCGGAGCTGGTTCCGGTCGATGACGCCTACGAGATGCTCGCCGAGCGTGGTTACGGCTACGGTCCGGCGTTCCAGGGCCTGCGTCAGGTCTGGCGCGCCGGGGACACCGTCTACGCCGAGGTCGAGCTGCCCGAGGTCATCGACTCCGATGTGGCCGGGTTCGGTCTGCATCCCGCTCTGCTCGACGCTGCTCTGCATGGTCTGCTGGCCGTCGGCGCCAGCAGTGGCAGTGGCGGGACGGAGCTGCCGTTCGCATGGTCGGGGGTGCAACTGCTGGCGAGCGGTGCCCGCCAACTGCGAGTGGCGTTCGCTCCCGAGCCGGGTGGATTCTCGGTCACCGCGTTCGACGGTGTGGGCGAATCCGTCTTGCGGGCACGGTCGTTGGCGATGCGTGAGGCTTCAGCTGGTCAGTTCGCTGGTTCCGGGCGGCAGGTTCGGCAGTCGCTGTTCACGGTGGACTGGGTTCCGCTGACGGCACCTCAGCTCTCTGACGCCGTGGTGCAGTGGGTGCGGCATGGCGAGCCCGTGGTGGCGCCGATTGTTGTTGCCGCGGTTCCGGCCGCTCTCTCCGGAGCTTCGGCGCCGCAGGCGGCTCAGCTGGCTGCCGCGACGGTGTTGGGTTGGGTGCAGCAGTGGCTGGCCGATTCCGAGACCGACGGTTCGCGGTTGGTGATCTGGACCCGGGGTGTGGCTGCCGGGCAGGATCTGGCGGGGGCTGCGGTGGTGGGCCTGGTTCGTTCTGCGCAGTCCGAGCACCCGGGCCGGCTGCTGCTGGTCGACGTCGACCCGGCGGCTGACTTGGACCCCGGTCGCGACGCTGACGTGGACACCGTCCTAGTCGTGGCGCTGGGTGCCGATGAGCCCGAGGTCCGCGTGCGTCCCGCTACTGACGGCGGGGGAGTCGCGGCGTTCGGTCGACGGCTGGTCCGGGCCGGAGCGTCCGGGGAACTGGTGTTGCCCGGTGGTACGGGCTGGCGAGTCGAGGTCACCCAGCCTGGCGACTTGAGCAGTACCGCTGTGATCGATGCTCCCGAGGCGGACGCGGCGCTTCTGGCGGGTCAGGTGCGGGTGGGGCTGCGTGCGGCGGGCGTGAACTTCCGCGACGTGGTCGCCGGTCTGGGAATGGTCTCCGACGGCCGGGTCCTTGGCCTGGAGGCCGCTGGGGTCGTGCTGGAGACCGGTCCCGGGGTGGACGGTCTGACCGTCGGTCAGTCGGTGATGGGTCTGGTTCCGGGTTGGGGTCCGGTCGGGGTTGTCGACAGCCGGCTGCTTGCCCCGATCCCGCAGGGTTGGTCGTTCCAGCAGGCCGCAGCGGTGCCGGTGACATTTCTGACGGCGTTCTACGGGCTGCGGGATCTGGCCCAGGCCCAGCCCGGCCAGCGGGTCCTCATCCATGCCGGGACCGGTGGTGTGGGCACGGCGGCGGTGCAGCTGGCCAAGGAATGGGGGCTTGAGGTTTTCGCGACCGCGAGCCCGGCCAAGCGGCACGCGCTGCGGGCGATGGGTGTGGAGGAGAGCCACATCGCCTCGACCCGTGATCTCGCTTTCTGTGAGCGGTTCCTGGCCGTGACCGGTGGCGAGGGCATGGACGTGGTGGTCAACGCGCTGGCCGGGGAGTTCACGGATGCGTCGCTGCGGCTGTTGCCGCGGGGCGGCCGGTTCGTGGAGATGGGTAAGACGGACATCCGCAACCCCGAGCAGGTCGCCGAGTCCCACCCGGGAGTCGTCTACCGGGCGTTCGATCTGATGGACGCCGGTGTGCCGCGGGTCGCGGAGATGTTGGCCGAGCTGGGGGCGATGTTCGAGGCGGGGACGCTGACTCCGCCGCCGGTGACGTGCTTCGAGCTGTCGCAGGCGGTGGCGGCGCTGCGGTACCTCCAGGCAGCCCGGCACATCGGCAAGGTCGTGCTGAACGTCCCGGCCGATTGGGACCCGCACGGCACGGTGCTGGTCACGGGTGGCACCGGCGCGCTGGGTGGGGAGTTGGCCCGGCACCTGGTGGATGTCCGTGGCATGCGGCACCTGGTTCTGATGTCGCGGCGGGGTCCGGCGGCGCCGGGAGTCGCGCACCTGGTCGTCGAGTTGGCGGCCTCGGGGGCGAGTGTTCGCGTGCAGGCGGGCGATGCCGCTGACCGCGACGCCCTCGCCTCGGTCCTGACCAGGATCGCGGGTGAGCGTCCGCTGACAGCGGTGGTGCATGCCGCCGGTGTGATCGACGACGCGACGGTGGAGTCGTTGACGCCCGAGCGGATGGCGAAGGTGCTGGCCGCCAAGGCCGATGCGGCGTGGAACCTGCACGAGCTGACCGAAGACGCGGGCCTGGCCGACTTCGTCCTCTACTCCTCGGCCATGGCCGCCCTGGGTAGTCCGGGCCAAGGCAGTTACGCCGCCGCCAACGCGTTCCTGGACGCACTGGCCGCATACCGTCGCGACCGGCACCTGGCCGGCCAGTCGCTGGCGTGGGGGCTGTGGGCCCAGACCTCGGAGATGACCGGGCATCTGGATGGTGCTGACCTGTCCCGGCTGCGCCGCGGTGGCGTTCAACCGCTGTCGACGGAGCAGGGTCTGGCGCTGTTCGAGGCCGCTACCGCGTTGGGCGGGCCCTTGGCGGTCCCGGCCCGACTGGACTTGGCCGCGTGGTCGCGTGCCGGGGGGCCGGTGCCTCCCTTGCTGCGCGGTCTGGTTACGGGTGGTGTCTCCGTGCGCCGGTCCGCGGCTGTGGCTGCGGTCGGTGGTGGTCTGGCGGCCCGGTTGGCCGCGCTTCCGCCCGCCGATCGCGAGCAGGAGGTCCTGCAGACCGTCCGGGCCGCTGCCGCCGTCATCCTGGGCCACGCCAGCCCTGGGGAGATCGACTCCCAGCGGGCCTTCCGCGAGATGGGCATCGACTCGCTGACCGGGCTGGAGCTGCGCAACCGGCTCGCGAACGAGACGGGCCTGAGCCTGCCCGCCACCCTCGTCTTCGACTACCCCGTCCCGCAGGAACTCGCTCGGTATCTGGTCGCGGAGGCATGCGGAACCGACGGAGTGGCCGCCGTATCTGCCGTATCGGCGGTCCGCGTCGGTAGGGACGAGCCGGTGGCGATCGTCGGTATGGGGTGCCGGTTCCCGGGCGGGGCGGAGGATCCGGAGGGCTTCTGGCGGTTGGTCGTTGCCGGGACCGACGCGATGTCGGGCTTCCCGATGGATCGCGGTTGGGAGACGCCGGGCCTGTCCGAGTCCGGTGATGCGGGACCGACGTATGCCCGGGTGGGCGGCTTCCTGGACAGCGCCGGCGATTTCGATGCGGAGTTCTTCGGGACCAGTCCGCGTGAGGCGTTGGGGATGGACCCGCAGCAGCGACTGCTGTTGGAGACGTGTTGGGAGGCGCTGGAGGACGCGGGCATCACCCCGGGTTCACTGCGGGGCACCGACACCGGCGTCTACGCAGGAATCATCACATCGGAGTACCGGGTCGGTGAGCAGGACGGCGCGAGCGGCTACGGGATCACGGGAACCCATGCGAGTGTGGCCACGGGCCGGGTGGCGTACTCACTGGGGTTGCAGGGTCCCGCTGTCTCGATCGACACGGCGTGTTCTTCGTCGCTGACGGCCATTCACCTCGCGGCGCAGGCGCTGCGGTCCGGTGAGTGCGGAATCGCGCTGGCCGGTGGCGTCATGGTGATGGCCTCGCCTGGGACGTACACGGAGTTCGCGTTGCAGCGGGGGCTTGCTGCTGACGGCCGTTGCAAGCCGTTCGCGGAGGCTGCTGATGGCACCGGGTGGGGCGAAGGCGTTGGTGTCCTGGTGCTGGAGCGGTTGTCCGTTGCTCGCGAGCGTGGGCACCGGGTGTTGGCGGTGGTTGCGGGTAGTGCGGTGAACCAGGATGGTGCGAGTAATGGTTTGTCGGCGCCGAATGGTCCGTCGCA
>NZ_JBHYVB010000372.1:0-5679 GCF_042750115.1 Streptomyces sp. NPDC059455 | reverse complement strand
GGCCTCGGACTGGCCACGGCCCGCCGGGCAGGCGCGGACGGCGCCGTCCGTGTCGTCGTCGCCGAGGTCGACCCGGAGCGCGGCCGGACGGCCACGGCCGGGCTGCGCGCCGAGGGCATCGATGCGCACTTCGTACCGGTGGACGTCGCCGACCCGGAGTCGGTGGACGCGATGGCCGACGCGGTCGCCGCGCTCGGGCCCCTGCACGGCCTAGTCAACAACGCGGGCCTGGCCGACGCGGTCGGCGGCAAGCCCTTCCACGAGATCGCCGTTGCGGACTGGGACCGGATCATGGCGGTCAACGCCCGTGGTCCCTGGCTCGTCGCCCGCGCCCTGCTGCCCCAGCTCATCGCGTCCGGCAGCGGTCGGATCGTCAACCTCGCCTCCGACGCCGCGCTGTACGGGTCCCCCCGGCTCGCCCACTACATCGCCTCCAAGGGCGCCGTCATCGCCCTCACCCGGGCGATGGCCCGCGAGGTCGGCGATCTGGGAGTCACCGTCAACACCGTTGCCCCCGGTCTCACCGAGGGCGAGTCCTCCGTACGCATCCCGGCCGAGCGGCACGAGCTGTACCGCCTGAACCGCGCGATCTCCCGACCGCAGCGGCCCGAGGACCTGACCGGCCTCATCACCTTCCTGCTGGGCGAGGAGGCCGGATACATCACGGGGCAGCTCTTCGCCGTGAACGGGGGCTTCACGATGCAGTGACCGCCGCCGGCCCGTAGCGCCCGGCCCCACACCCCTATCGACCGACTCGGACTCAGACTCAGACTCAGGGAGACACCATGGACCTCGGCCTCGCCGGCCGCACCGTACTCGTCACCGGCGGCAGTTCGGGCGTCGGCCTGGCCACGGTTCGCGCCTTGCTGGCGGAAGACGCGCGCGTCGCCACTTGCGGGCGCGATGCCGGCAACCTCGACAAGGCCGCCGCGGGCCTGGGCGCGGGCCCGGACCGGCTGTACACCGCGGTGTGCGACGTCCGCGACGCCGACGCCGTACACCGTCTGGTCGACGGGGCCGCCGACCGCTTCGGTGGGCTGGACGGGCTGGTCAACAACGCGGGCCAGTCCCGTATGAAGCGGCTGGCCGACACGACGCCCGAGGACTGGCGCGACGAGCTGGACCTGAAGTTCTCCTCGGTGCTCAATCCGCTGACGGCGGCGCTGCCCTTGCTGCGGGCCTCGGCCGCCGCCGCCGTCGTCAACGTCAACGCGGTTCTCGCCAAGCAGCCCGAGCCGCGGCTGATCACCACCAGCGCGGCCCGCGCCGGGATCCTCAACCTGTCCAAGTCACTGTCGGCAGAGCTGGCCGCCGACGGCATCCGGGTCAACTCGGTCTGCCTGGGCCTGGTCGACACCGGCCAGTGGGAGCGCCGGTACACGGCCTCCGGCAGCGTGCTGGACTACGACGCCTGGCAGGCGGAGCTCGCCGCCGACCGCGGCATCTCGCTCGGGCGGCTCGGGCGTGCGGAGGAAGTCGCGTACGCCATCGTCACCCTCCTCTCGCCCCGCGCCTCCTACATCACCGGTACCAGCATCGACGTCTGCGGCGGCGTGGGCCGCGGCATCGCCTGACGCCCGACACCCACCCCACCCCCGGAGCGGACCATGAACCATTACCACAACGGCGGCGACCTGCTCGTCGAAACGCTGCGCAGGTTCGGCGTCGACACCGTCTTCGGCGTCGTCAGCGTGCACAATCTGCCGCTGGTCGAGGCCGTCGACCGCGACCTGCGCTTCGTTCCCGTACGGCACGAGGCCTCTGCGGTCAGCGCCGCCGACGGCTACGGCCGGGCGCGCGGCGGCCTAGGCTGCGCGCTGACCAGCACCGGTACCGGCGCGGGCAACGCGGCCGGGGCGCTGGTGGAATCGCTCACCGCGGGATCGTCGGTGCTGCACATCACGGGCCAGATCGAGAGCGAGCACCTGGGCTCGGGGCGCGGGGTCATCCACGAGACGAAGGACCAGCTCGGCATGCTCCGGGCGGTCTCCCGCCACGCCGTCACGGTCACCGAGGCGGCGAACGCGGGCGCGATCCTCGACGAGGCCGCCACCCTCGCGCTCGCCGCGCCGGGCGGCCCGGTGAGCATCGAGTGGCCGATCGACCTGCAGTACGAGGCCCAGGCCCTCGGCGGAAGCCCGGCACCCACCACCTCCGTAGCGCCTCCGCGGCCGGACCCGGTAGCCCTGCGAGCCGCCGCCGAACTGCTGGCGGGCGCACGTCGGCCGCTGGTCTGGGCAGGCGGTGGCGCCAGTCGCGCCGGATCCGAACTGGCCGCGCTGCTGGAGGAGTTGAACGCGGGGCTGCTGACCAGCAACGCCGGACGCGGCGCGGTCCCCGAGGACCACTGGCGGTGTGTCGGCAACTTCGCCACCGCCCCCGCCGGGCGCGCTCTGCTCGACGAGGCCGACGTCCTGCTCACGATCGGCACCCACCTCCGCTCCAACGAGACCGCCGACTACAGCCTGCGGCTGCCCGAGGCGCACATCCAGATCGACATCGACGCCGCCGCCCTCGGCCGCGTCCACCCGGCCACGCATGCCCTGCACGGCGACGCCGCCGGGACCCTCACCACCCTCATCACCCTGCTGCACCGCACCACGGGGCGCACCGCCACCGACCCCGGCTGGGCCGACCGGATCCGGAACGCCCGTACCGACGCGCGAAGCACCCTGCACGAGCAGATCGGCCCGCAGGCCGCGATCTGCGACGCGATACGGAGCGCCCTGCCGCGCCGGGCGGTGATCGCCCGGGACGTGACCATCCCGTCCAGCAGCTGGGGCAACCGGCTGCTGGACATCTACGACCCCCGTGACAACGTCTTCCCGCTCGGCGGCGGCATCGGCCAGGGCCTCGGCATGGGCATCGGAGCCGCCCTGGCCCGCCCGGACGCCCCGACCGTGGTCATGGCCGGGGACGGCGGGCTCGCCGTCCACCTCGGCGAACTGCTCACCCTCGCGCAGGAGAAGCCCCGGCTCACCCTGATCGTCTTCAACGACGGCGGCTACGGCGTACTGCGCAATATGCAGGAACGTTACTTCGACCGCCGCTCCGGCGTCGACCTGGCCACCCCCGACTTCGAACTGCTCGCCCGTGCGGTCGGCCTGCCCTTTGCCCGGATCACCGGCGGTGTGCAGGCCGCCGCCACGATCTCGAAGGCCGTGGCCGCCGACGGCCCGGTGCTGGTCGAAGTCGATCTCACCGAACTCGGCCCGATGAAGACCCCTTTCACCCCGCCGGTCAAGCTCCCGGTTCGGATCACGGCCGGGATCTCGGCGCAGTGAGGAGGACACAATGACCAGGACAGCGCAGACCGCAGCAGAGACCACAGCCGACCTGCTGGTGCACCGTATGACCTGGGAGGCCGAGGACGTCCTCTCCGTGGAACTGGTCCACCCGGACGGCAAGCCCCTGCCGCCTTGGGAGCCCGGCGCCCACGTCGACCTGCACCTCGGCGGTGGGTTGGTCCGCCAGTACTCGCTGTGCGGCGATCCGCAGGACACCGGCCGCTACCGCATCGGCGTCCTGCGCGAGCCCGCCTCGCGCGGAGGCTCCGCCCACGTCCACACCAAGCTCCGCCCCGGCGCCACCGTCGGCGTCCAAGGCCCGCGCAACCACTTCGCGCTCGTCGAGGCCGCCCGCTACCTCTTCGTCGCGGGCGGCATCGGCATCACCCCGCTGCTGGCCATGGCCCGTCAGGCCGGCCGGCTCGGGGTGCCCTGGAGCATGGTGTACGGCGGCCGACGCCGGGCCTCGATGGCGTTCGCCGCGGAACTGGCCGAGCTGGCCGAGCTGCCCGAACCGGCCTCCGATACAGGGGAGTTGACCCTCGTGCCGCAGGACGAGCACGGCCTGATCGACCTCGACACCCTGCTGGCCGACCTGCCGGACGGCACCGCCGTCTACTGCTGCGGCCCGGAACCCCTGATCGCCGCCGTGGAGGCACGCTGCGCCGCGCACACCGAGCGGTTCGCCGCGCCCAAGGCCGCCGAACCGGCCAGCGGTGACAGCGCCTTCGAGGTGGAGTGCCGCCGTTCCGCCCGTACGGTCCGGGTCGAGCCCGGCCGCAGTGTGCTGGACGCGGTGGAGGACGCCGGAATCACGGTCCTCAGCTCGTGCCGCGACGGCATCTGCGGTACCTGCGAGACCCCCGTCCTCGAAGGCACTCCCGACCACCGCGACTTCCTGCTCAGCGACGACGAGCGGGCGGCGGGCGGATCGATGATGATCTGCGTCTCGCGCGCCCGGTCCGGCCGTCTCGTACTCGACCTGTAACCGGAGCGACCATGTCCTACCTTGAGGTGCACCAGTCCCGCACCCATGAACCGACCGCGTACGAGTACCGGCTCGCGGCCGTCCTCGAAGAGGTCTTCAGAACCGACGGCCACGACCTCGACACCGTGGTCGCGTGCCTCAACGCCCGGGGCCTGCAGGCGCCCGACGGCGGCCAGTGGACCGAGCGGTCCTTCCGCGACGAGATGCGACGACTGGGAGTGTGACGACGATGACCGCACTGCGTAACACCGGTGCCACCCCCACCGCCGACGAGATCTACGCCACCGGGCTGCGCAACCAGTGGCACCCCGTCGTCCCCTCGCACTTCGTGGCCCCCGGCGGCATGCGCCATGTCACCGTGCTCGGCACCGCCTGGCTGCTCTTCCGGCGCGCCGACGGCACCCTCCACATGCTGGAGGACCGCTGCCCGCACCGCGGCGCCCGGCTCTCCCTCGGCAAACACCTCGGTGATCGCATCGGCTGCTGGTACCACGGCGTGGAGGTCGACGGAGGGGGCACGGTCACCTCCGTTCCCGGGCTGCCCGGCTGCAACCTGGAGGGCAAACAGCTCGTCACCAGTCTGCCCGTACGCGAGGTCAGCGGCGCGATCCTCGCGTACTTCGGGGACGCCGAGCACCCCGAGCCGTGCGAGCTGACCCTCCCGGAGCCGCTCACCGACCCGGACGTCTCCGCGTTCCTCTGCTACGCCGAGTGGGACGTGCCCTGGCGCTATGCGGTGGAGAACCTTCTCGACCCCATGCACGGAGCCTTCCTGCACCGCGAGTCGCACACCATGTACGAGGGCGACACCAGCGCGAAGTTCCGTATCCGCGAGACCCCACGCGGCTACTTCTTCGAGAAGACCGACCAGCACGGCGTCAACTTCGACTGGGTCGAGCTGTGCCGTACGGGCGTGGACTGGGTCGACCTGGAGATCCCCTATCCGCCGTCGGCGGGGCCGGGCGGCCCGTTCGGCATCGTCGGCATGGTCGCCCCGGTCGACGCCGATCGCTGCGGGGTCTTCTTCTGGCGCTACCGGCGTGTCCAGGACTGGCAGCGTGACACCTGGCGGTTCCTCTACCGCACGCTGATCGAAGCCCGCCACTGGCAGGTCCTGGAGCAGGACCGCACGATGCTGGAGGCCATGCCGCACGACGCCGACCAGACGGAGAACCTCTACCAGCACGACCTCGGCGTCGTCCGCCTGCGCCGGCTTTACCGCGCCGAGGCGCAGCGCCAGGCGCCCGCCCCGGCGTAGGGTCTGGCCGGCGGATCACGCCGGAGACGCGGCTTTCCTGCGGCCTGATCCGCCGGACAGGCCCTGGCAGCTCCGCGGGCCCTGTCGTCGCGGCGAGGAAGGCCGTGGCACCGCGACCTGTGCCGCGACGGGGAGCGGCACAGGTC
>NZ_JBHYVB010000371.1:0-5741 GCF_042750115.1 Streptomyces sp. NPDC059455 | reverse complement strand
CTCCGCGTCCCCAAATACCGCGCCAGTCTCGTCGACCCCTACCGCGAGCACCTGCGCAAACGCCGAGCCGAGGACCCCGCCGCCCCCGTCAAGCACCTCTTCGAAGAGATCAAAGCCCTCGGCTTCACGGGCTGCCTCAACCTCCTGCACAAGTACATCAACCAAGGCCGCGCAGACGCCGACCGCAGCCACATCTCCCCGCGGCGGCTCGCCCGGATGCTGCTGACCAGGCCCGACAACCTCAAGACCGAGCAGCACGAACTCCTGGCCAAACTCACCGCCTCCTGCCCCGAGATGACCCAACTCGCAGCCGGTATCAGAGACTTCGCCCCGCTCCTTACGCCGCACGCCGACAACGCCGACGCACTCACGCGCTGGATCGCCCAAGTCCGAGAGGCCGACCTGCCTCATCTGCGCACCTTCACCCGGGGCCTGGACCGAGACCTCGACGCCGTGATCGCGGGGCTCACCCTTCCGTACAGCAACGGCCCCACCGAGGGCGTCAACACGAAGACCAAACGGATCGCGCGCCAGATGCACGGACGAGCAGGCTTCACCTTGCTCCGGCACCGCATCCTCCTCGGATAGCAGCACGCTCCGTTACCACCGAATGTGAGACAGGGCCCAATCAACGGCTGATCTTGGTTGTTGAGGTTCAGTGGCTGGTGGTGGGAGTGAGGCGTCCTTCGAAGGCAATCTGGAAGGCGTTCAGCGGTGCCTTCCAGCGCATCGTCCAGCGGCGCCGGCCCTTGCCGGTCGGGTCCAGGCTCATCAGCGCCATGTAGACGCATTTCAACGCGGCGTTCTCCGACGGGAAGTGTCCGCGAGCCCGCACGGCCTTGCGGATGCGGGCGTTTACGCTCTCAACCGCATTCGTGCTGCATATGACCTTGCGGATCTCGACGTCGAAGGAGAGGAAGGGCACCATCTCGGCCCAGGCGTCGGACCACAGCTTGATCACCGCCGGATACTTGGTGCCCCACTTCTCGGAGAACTCCAGGAACCGTTCGGTCGCGGCGGCCTCGCTCGGCGCGGTGTAGACGGGCTTCAAGTCTTTGGCGACCTTGTCCCAGTCCTGCCGGGCGACGTAGCGGATGCTGTTCCGAATGAGGTGAACTATGCATGTTTGCACCACAGTTCGGGGCCAGACCGTCTCCACCGCGTCCGGCAGGCCCTTCAGGCCGTCGCAGACGAGCATGAGGACGTCCTCGACGCCGCGGTTGCGGAGTTCGGTGAACACGCTGAGCCAGTGCTTTGCTCCCTCGCCGCCGTCGCCGGCCCAGATCCCGAGGATGTCGCGGGTGCCCTCGACGGTGACGGCCATGGCGACATAGACCGGACGGTTGGCGACCTGGCCGTCGCGGATCTTGGTTCTGTCGACGATCTTGTGACCCAGTGGGGATGGCCTCACCGTGCGAGCAGGACGCGTTTGCGGAGGAGATCGAGGCCGGCACGGCCGAACATCTGGCGTTTCAGCATCTTCAGCCGGTTGATGTTGCCTTCAACAGCGCCTGAACTATGCGGCAGGGACAGACCGTTGCGGACGGCGTCGAAGTCGCGGCGGAGGTTGCGGGCGAAGCCCGCAATCGGAGCCAGGGTGTCGCGCTCGACGCCGGCGATCCACGCCTCGAGCCGGTCGCCGTGGCGTGCGGTCATCATGACGGCGAACTTCCTGACGTGGCCGGTGAGCCGGTCCAGCTCGGAGTCGCGCTCACGCAGGCGGTGCAGCTTGTCGGCATCGCCGTCGCGGAGGTGTTCGGGATGCGTCATGATCCAAGAGGTGACCTCGCGGACCGAGGGAGGCTTGGGACCGACGGCGGGTGCGTGTCCGCGCCCGGTGCGGTAGCGCCGCAGATGACGCTGGACAGCCAACTCGCCTCCGGAATAGCCGAGTTCCTGGATCTCCCGGTGGAGCTGTGCGGCATTTCTTATGCCTTCGTTCCAGCGCCGGTGCAGGTAGCCGACGTACGGGTCGACGACATGAGCCCGCTGCAGGCTCTTGGCGACGACATCATCAGCGGAGCGTGCGTTGACCAGCTTGCGGACGGTGGCCTGGTGCAGCCCGAGCTTCCGGCCGATCGCCGCCTTCGACATCCCCTGCGCCCACAGCTCGTGGGCGGCGGCATGCTGCTCCCGCAGCCGGTCACGATCTTCAGCTCCTTCGACGGCTGCACCACCTCGGGCTCCGCTTCCAGGTGGCTGGGGCCGTCCTCCGCTGCGGCAAGCGGTTCGGCCAGGCGGGAGCGGTGGGCGTTAACCGTCTTCTCGACCGCCTGGCCGAGGTTGGCCCACAAGTGATATCGGTCCGCGACCTGCTGGGCCTGCGGCGCACCGACCCGCGCGCCCTCCCCGTAGCCACTGGAGCGGTCCCGGCAGATGACCTTCACTTCGGGATGGCCTTGGAGCCAGGCGGCCAGGTCCTCGCCCTCGCGACCGTCGTAGAGATGCAGCGGCTGTCGATCAGCACCGTGCCGTAGTGGCGGCCCTTGCGGAAGGCAAAGTCGTCGACACCAAGCACCTCAACTTCGCCGATCTCCGGCTCGGGCAAGGACCGGACCATCCGCAGCAGCGTGTCCCTGCCCACGGTGATGCCGACCGCGGCCGCCAGGCGGGCCCCGGCCCGGCCGGCCAGCGCCAATCCGATCTGCATCAACAGCCCACGCAGCAAAGGGGTATAGCGGCCGTGCGGAGTCGTCAGCCCCGCGATCTGCTCGGCGAACGTCACTGCTGCGCAGGCGGAATTCTCACAGCGGAAGCGACGGATGTGTAACTCGATCACAACACCGAGACCGCCCACAGCGGCATCACGCAGCTTGCGTACATACCCGCCGTGCACCCGCGACGAGCTGTGACCGCAATGGCAGGACCCCGTCGTCGACCGCACTCGTGCCCGCAGTACTACCTTGTCCGGCCCTCGCTCGACCTCCTCGATCAGCAGCGCGGACAGGTACGGAAACAACTCGAGGAGCACATCACGAGAGCACCCGATGCATGATCGCGAACAGTCGGCGCAACCCGCTCAACCGTCCGGATCACAAGATCGTCGACAGAACCCGGATCTTCACGTTGATCGCGTCCACGAAGACCACCGGGTAGACGCGGTCCAGCGGACGTGACTGCCATTCGGCCATGCCCTCCATCACCGCGTCGGTGATCGTGGTGATGGTCTGTTTGGAGATGTTCGCTCCGTATACCTCGGCCAGATGGGCCGATATCTCCCCGTGGGTGAGCCCCTTCGCGGACAGGGACAGCACCATCTCGTCAACGCCGGTCAGGCGACGCTGCCGCTTCTTGACGATCTGCGGCTCGAACGTGCCGGTCACATCGCGGGGCACCTTCACCTCGACCGGGCCGACGTCGGTCAGCACGGTCTTCGAACGGGTGCCGTTGCGGCTGTTGCCGCTGTTCCGGCCTGCCGCGTCGTGCTTGTCGTAGCCGACGTGATCGGTGATCTCGCCCTCCAGGGCGGACTCCAGTACCCGCTTGGTCAGCTGCTGCAGCAGCCCGCCCTCCCCGGTCAGCTGCAGCCCGTCATTGCGGGCACGGTCGACCAGCATCGCGACCAACTGCTCGTCCGACACCGCCTCCGCAGCCGACTCGACGACTGGCGCCTCGACGGCCTCGGTGCCCACGATGGTCTCGCTCATCAGACGTCTCCTTGATCATCGGATCCGACGTCTATTGGACACTCCCTCCAACCGCGCGATTTTCGGGCGAACTCAACCGGCATCACATGAAGATCAACGGTCACCCTGCGTATGCGCCCACACGAAGTGGACCAGAGCCTTTTCGTGGGAGTCGTTTCGCGACGACTTCGGGAGTCGTTCCGCAGCGCCCAGCGTGCTCAATGCCAGTGAGTTTTGATGTCACTCGCTCGAGGAGTCGGGGAGGAATCGCGGCCCCGCTCAGTCCTGCTGGGGTCGTTCCTCGATGGGGAACAGGATCGGGCTCAGCAGATGAAGGCTGCGGTGTGCTGTGGGCTTGTTGTCCATCCTGGACACGATCGCAGTGCGGACTTCGGCGATGAGCTCGGCGAGTTCGTCCTGGCTCAGCCAGAGTGGGACCTGGATGTAGCCCACCGAGTCGGCAGTCGGGTTGGCATCATCCCGGTCGAGGTAAGCGTTGAATTCGGCGTGCAGGGCCGCCATGGCCGCAGTGAACCCGTGGCGGTGGTCTTCCAGGGACATCGACGCGGCCGCGTCGGCGTCGATCGTTGCCCGCTCACGGCGCAGGCGGTAATGGCGTTCGACGGCGCCGTGCACGCGCTGTTCGTCGGTGACTTCCAGGATTCCGGCGTCGGCCAACAGGCCGACGTGCCGGTACAGGGTGGTCTTGGGGACGTCGGGCAGGCTCACGCACAGGTCGGAGGTGGTGCGCGTGCGTCCGCCGGACATGGCGTGCACGATGCGCACCCTCACTGGATGCAGGAGCAGTTCAAGCGTGTCCACCAGGTCACGGTCCCATATCTGGTACCGTTCCCAAAATTGGAAACGCAGTCCGACAGTGAGGAAGTCAGCGATGCAGAACCAGCCGCCCGGGGCACTCCCGACCACGACGGCCGAGGCGGCACCGCCGATCGGGGAGTACTGCGAGGTGGAGGGACGCCGGTTGCTGCTGCACCGCTCCGGCACTGGGAACCCGTCAGTGGTGTTCCTGCCCGGGGGCGGCACGGTCGGCCTGGACTACTGGAACGTCCAGGAGAAGGCGGCCGAGCTCACCACAAGCGTGCTGTACGACCGGGCCGGAACGGGCTGGAGCGACTGCGTCGAAATGCCGCGCACCTCGGCAGAAGTGACTGACGAACTGCACCACATGCTGCGGGCCGCGGACATTCCCGCTCCGTACCTGCTGGTCGGGCACTCTCTCGGCGGCCTCTACGCCCGCCACTACGCGACGCGGTTCCCAGATGAGACAGCCGGTCTACTCCTGCTCGATCCCGCCCACGAGGACTACAACGCCTATATGCCCCAACAACTGGTCGACCAGCGGAAGTCCTGGGACCCCGACCAGGCGCTTCCAGACGAGTTGCCGGACGAAGTCATCCAGATGTACCGGAACCTTTTCGCTCAGGAGTTGACCGACTGGCCCGAAGGCATCCGGGGACCGCTCACCGAACGCCACGTCAGCCCGGAATGGCTGCGCGTCGGCTTCCAGGAGGCGAAGAACGTCGATCAGCTCTACGACGAGATGCGTCGCGCGGCGCCACTGCCCGACGTGCCGGTGATCGTCCTCACCGCCATGGGCATCGATGCCTTCAAGGAGACGGTTTCGGTGGGCGAGTCGGAGTCGCTGCTGGAGGAGGAGATCCAGGGCAAGGCACGTCTCTACACGGCGTTGGCTGCGTCAGTCCCACGCGGAGAGAACCGCCTCATCGATGGCGTCGGACACGTCACCATGCACTGGCGCCGTCCTGGCGCCGTGCTGCAGGCGGTCCAGGACCTGCTCGGCAGGTGACGACCGGCGCCGATGGAACATCAGCAGCTGGCACGCCTGGCCAGAAGCCTTCGTCAGCTGGCTTCGGTCCGTTCGGCCAGAGATTTGGTGTGGGCGAGGCGGTAGGACTCGGTGCCGGTCTGGATGATGGCGCCGTTGAAGGTCAGCCGGTCGACGATAGCTGCGCAGAGCCGGGGATCTGTGAACGTCTTCGTCCAGCCATCTGGGGCTGGCACTTGTTCCCTCACACGAGTTGCCGCTGCCACCTGGCCGTATCCCGTTCCTGCGGTCCTCGTTGAATCTCGCGG
>NZ_JBHYVB010000370.1:0-5745 GCF_042750115.1 Streptomyces sp. NPDC059455 | reverse complement strand
GCCCCTGGGCCCCGGGGTCTGGGGCGGAGCCCCCCACGCGGCGGAGCCGCATATCGTCAGGTGTTGGGAAGGGGCGGGGAGGGGAGCGGCCCGCCGCAGACGTCAAGACCCGTCGGACCCCGCGTAGGCCGGGCCGCCCGGCGCGGTCAGTGGTACTGGTGGACCACCGCGTGCCCCTTGCCCCGCCCGATCATCCACTTGTTGACCGGCGTGGTGATCAGGAACGCCACCACGAACGACAGGGCCAGGCTGACCCAGAAGAGAACGTCCGACAGCGTCGCGTCCATCGCGCCCGGGAAGACGACGATCGTCGCGTTGTCGGCCAGCTCCATGATGGTGATCGATACGGTGTCGGCCGCCAGCGCCACCCGCAGCGCGCTGCGCACATCGAGCCCCGCCCGCAGCACGCCCCGCATTGTCAGGGAGTAGCCGAAGACGAAGGCGAGCACGATCGCCAGGATCATGGTCGGGACGTTGTGCCAGGCCAGGGCCGTGCCGATGGCCATGCCCACGACCTCGCCGATGGCGCAGCCGGTGAGGCAGTGCAGGGTGGCCTGGGCGGCCATCGACCAGCTCGTCGCGCCCCCATGGTGTTCCTGGTGTCCATGGTCTTGGTGCTCATGAGGTCCGCTGTGCGTGTGCTCATGCTGTCGCATGTCCGTACCCCCAGCGTTGATCGCGGTTTCGTCGACCAGCGTCAACGCTATACCCCCTAGGGGTATTCCTCAATTGGCGCGCAGCTCCTTCAGCCGGGCCACATCCGCCGCATGCCCCTCCGTACCGCCCGGCGTCTCGATCACCAGCGGCACCCCGTCGGTCGCGGGGTGGGTGAACAGCTCGCGGAACGGCTCCGCCCCGATGTGCCCGGCGCCGATGTTCGCGTGCCGGTCCTTGTGGGCGCCGACCACGTCCTTGGAGTCATTGGCGTGGATCAGCCTGAGCCGCCCCTCACCGGCGACGGCCACCAGCTCGTCCAGCGTCTGCTTCACACCGCCCGGGGCGGCGAGGTCATGGCCCGCCGCGAACACATGGCAGGTGTCCAGGCAGACCCCCAGCCGCGGATGCCGGTCCAGCGCCTCGACATACGGGCCCAGATCCTCCACCAGCGCGCACAGCGAGGTGCCCTGCCCGGCGGTCGGCTCCAGCAGCAGCCAGGGGTCGTCGTCCCGGGTCAGCTCGTCCAGCAGCGGCAGCACCCGCTCCCGTACCTGCGCGATCGCGGTGGCACGCGGGCGTCCCCCGGTCGCCGAGCCGGTGTGCACGACCACGCCGAGCGCGCCGATCTCCCGGCCGCGCCGGAGCGAATGGCGCAGGGACTCCACGGAGCGTTCGGCCGTGGCCTCGGTGTGCGAACCGAAGTTGATCAAGTAGGGGGCGTGGACGTACACCGGTATCGACCGCTCGGCGCAGCCGGCGCGGAATGCCTCGTCCTGGGCGGGCGTACCGGCCGGAGTGGCCCAGCCGCGCGGATTGGCTACGAAGACCTGGACGGTCTCGGCGCCGATGTCGGCGGCGTGCGCCAGACCGACGGTGGCCAGGCCGCCGGCCACACGGATATGGCCACCGATGGGGTTGCGGATGCGATGCGTACTCACGTCATCAAGGGTCCCAGGTGCGAAGGGCCCGCGTTGTCGCCCCTCGGCGAGGTTATGGCCCCGGGCCGGGATCAGGCTATGGCCCCCGGGCCGGGATCCGCTGTCGGTGGGTGCCCCTACTGTGACGTACATGACTCTGCTGAGCTTTGACCGTCGCTGCTCCGAGATCGTCGCGCAGACCCAGCTGCTGCGGGGCTCGATCGAGGGCGCGGATCTGACCCGCCCCGTGCCCACCTGCCCCGGCTGGAACGTCGGGCAGCTGCTGCGTCATCTCGGCGGGACCCATCGGTGGGCCGAGGAGCTGGTGCGCACCCGGGCCACCGAAGCGCTGCCCGATGAGCACTTCCGCGATCTGTCGGCGTACGCGGAGGAGGACCCCGCCGAGCTCGCCCCCTGGCTGGTCGAGGGCGCTCAGATACTGGCGGACACGCTGCGCGAGGCGGGGCCCGAGGCGCGGCTGTGGACCCCGGTGCCGGACTTCGGGCAGGTCGCCGGAGGGCGCGCGGACTTCTACGCCCGCCGCTTCACCCATGAGACGGCGGTCCACCGGGCCGACGCGGTCCTGGCCCTCGGCGCGGAGTACACCCTCGACCAGGAGGTGGCTCTGGACGGGTTCGACGAGTGGCTGGCGCTCGGCTCGCTGCCGATGCACTTCGAGATCCACCCCTGGATGCGCGAGCTGCTCGGCCCCGGCCGCACCCTGCACTTCCACGCGACCGACACCGCGCCGGAGGTGGCGGCGGAGTGGGTGGTCGACCTCACCGGCGACGCGATCACCTGGCGGCGGGCGCATGAGAAGGCCGCGGTCGCGGTGCGCGGGCCGCTGACCGACCTGCTGCTGATCATCTACAAGCGTCGCCCGGCCCGCGGCGCGGGCGTCGAGATCCTGGGCGATGAGAAGCTGCTGGACTTCTGGCTGGAGCGGGTCAGCTTCGGATGAGCGGCCGGACAGGTGGCGTTCGCCGGATGAGCGGCCGGACGGATGGCGTCGGCCGTCCGGCCGCCGCCATCCGTCCCCGAGCCCTCTAGAACACGCCGCCCTTGGTCCTGATGGTGATCGTGCTGCCCTTGGGCGCCTCGTCGCCGCCCTCCACCGACTGGTCCTGCACCTTGTCCCCGGGGAACAGCAGCGCCTTCTCGACGTCCACCTTGAACCCGGCGTCCTCCAGCTCCGCCTTGGCGTCGTCCACGTTCTTCCCCGTGACGTCCGGTACCTCGACCATCTGCACGCCCTTGGAGACCGTCAGCGTCACCGTGTCGCCCTTGGCGGCCTCGTCGTCCGTCGACGGGGACTGCTCGGCGACCGAGCCCTTGTCCTCCTCCGAGAACACCTGCTCGTCGGCGATCTTCACCTTGAAGCCCTCGTCCTCCAGCGTGGACCGGGCCTCGTCGACCGAATCGCCCACCACGTCCGGGATGTCGACCGGCTGGCCCTTGCTGACCACGATCGACACGGGAGTCTCGGGGCGGCGCACCGAGTCGGGGGCCGGGCTGGTGGAGAGGACCGAGCCCTGGGCCGTCTCACTGCTGAAGCGGCCGGTGACCTTGCCGACCGTCAGCCCCTGGTCAGCGATCTTCCGCTTGGCCTCGGCGAGCGGCATGCCCACCACATTGGGCACCTCGGCCCGCGGGCGCCCCTGGGAGACCCGGATGGTCACGGTGCCGGTGTCGCGGACGCGCTCACCCGGGCCGGGCTTGGAGCCGATCACCTTCCCCTTGGGGATGACATCGCTGAACTCGTTGACGACCTTCACATCGAGACCCGCGCCGTGCAGCTTCTTCTCGGCCTCCGCCTGGGTCTTCCGCAGCACCGGCGGGACCTCGGTGAACTGGCCGACGCTGATGTACCAGACCCCGACGCCGAGGGCGATCGCCAGCAGCACCGCGGCGGCGATCGTCACGATCCCGCGCCGCGGCAACGGGCCCCGGCCGCCGCGGCCGCCCCGGCGGTGCCCCTCCTGCCGGAGCGGTTCCGGGGGCAGCTCCAGACGGCTGGTGTGGTTGAGCTGGTCCTGGTCGTCGGCGGCCGCCGACGGACGCGGAATCACCGCCGTACGATTCTCGGACCCGGCCGAGTGGTCCTCCTTGGCCTGCGGCGGCACCGCGTCCAGCTGGTCGTCGGTCAGCGCGGCCCGCACCGCGCGGGTCGTGCTCAGCAGCGCGACGGCGTCGGCGGGGCGCGCCTCGACGGCGCGCGCGGTGGCCGAGGCCACCAGCGCGTCCAGCTCCGGGGCGACCCCGGGGGCGAGGGCGGAGGGCGCCGGGACGTCCTCGTTCAGATGCTGATAGAGGACCTGCGCCGGGGTGCTGCCGCCGTGCGGCTTGGCGCCGGTCAGCATCTCGTACAGCACCACACCGCAGGCGTAGACATCGGCGCGGGTGTCGGCCGTGCCGTGCTCGATCTGCTCGGGCGCGAGGTACGAGACGGTGCCGAGGACGCTGCCGGTGGAGGCGCTGGTGTTGGTGTCCACCGCCCGGACCAGGCCGAAGTCGGCGACCTTGACCCGGCCGTCGTCCCCGATCAGCACGTTCTCAGGCTTCATGTCGCGGTGGACGAAACCGGCGCGGTGGGCCGCCCCGAGCGCGGCCAGCACCGGCTCCAGGATGTCCAGCGCGGCGCGCGGATGCAGGGCCCCGCGCGCGCGGAGCACATCGCGCAGGGTGCAGCCGGAGACGTACTCCATGGCCAGATAGACATGGCCGCCGTCCGCTCCCTGGTCGTAGACGGCGACCACATTGGCGTGCGCGAGTCTCGCGACGGACTTCGCCTCCCGGATGAAACGTTCGACGAAGGCGGCGTCGGAGGCGAGGCTCTGATGCATCACCTTCAGCGCGAGCACACGGTCCAGCCGGGTGTCGACGGCCCGGTAGACCGTCGCCATCCCGCCAACGGCGATGCGCGCCTCGACGCGGTAGCGGCCGTCGAGCTCCTGCCCGACGAGGGGGTCCTGGAGGGTCGTATCCACGGGGGAAGTCTACGAGGCGCCGATATCGGCCAGGACCGCCTGCCCCAGGTGGGGCGGGCACTGCAGCGGAACGGTGACACCGGCGGGTCAGTTGTGCGACGCGGCGGCGATCGCGGCCAGCTCCTCCAGCGCGGAGGTCCAGGACAGCGTGGCGTACTCGGCGTGCTTGGCCTTGGCGTCCTCGGGGACGGCCAGGGCGCGGATACCGCTCTCCGCGAACCGCAGCCGGGTGCCCCGCCCCTCGGGCGAGAGCGCGAACTCCACGAGGGTGGCTTCGCCGGGGCCCGAGGGGGCGTGATCGGGCTCCAGGGCCAGCCGGAACCGGAAGAGGGTGTCCGGGACCGCCCGCTCGACCAGGCCGTGGAACTCTCCGTGCTCATCCCAGCGGAACCGGAGCCGCCCGCCGGGGTGCGGATCGATCTCGCAGCCGCCGGGGGCGTACCAGGCCCGGATGTGCTCGGGCGTCGTCAGCACCCGCCACACCCGGTCGATCGGCGCCGGTACGTATACCTCGCGCTCGATCCGGTCGTCCACGGTCACGGTCACGGCGACCACCTCCGGGCTGTGGGCTGCTCCCTCCCTCCACGGTAGGACCCGAGGGGCCTGGACACCGGCCCTGGCGGGCTTGGGTATCGGTCCTGGCGGGTCTGGGCATGGGTCCTGGCGGGTCTGGGCACCGGTCCCGGCGGGCTTGGGCATGGGTCCTGGCGGGTCTGGGCATCGGTCCTGGCGGGCTTGGGCATGGGTCCTGGCGGGTCTGGGCATCGGTCCTGGCGGGCTTGGGCATGGGTCCTGGCGGGTCTGGGCACCGGTCCCGGCGGGCTTGGGCATGGGTCCTGGCGGGTCTGGGCATCGGTCCTGGCGGGCTTGGACATCGGCTCCGGCGGGCTTGGGCATCGGTCCTGGCGGGCTTGGACATCGGCTCCGGCGGGCTTGGACACCGGCCCCGGCGGGCCCGGTCACGGCCCCAAGGGGCCCGGCCCCGCCGTACACGGCCCCGCGGGACACGGCCCTTCGAGACACGGCCCTTCGAGATGCGGCCCTGCGGGACATGGCCCCGCCGGACACGGCCCTGGGGGGCGCGGCGGGCCCCCGCCCGGCCCCGGGGGGGGGGGGGGGCGGGGGGAACGGGCCCCGCGGGGGCCCGGCGCGGGGGGGGGGGGGGGGCCCCCCCCGCCCCCCCC
>NZ_JBHYVB010000369.1:0-5760 GCF_042750115.1 Streptomyces sp. NPDC059455 | reverse complement strand
GCCGGCGCCGGCGGACGCGAAGCAAGACCTCATAGGGGGCGGACGGTCAACGCCAGGACGTCCGGCCCCCTGACCCTGAGCCGTCGCAGGTCAGCCAAGGCCGTAGTCCCTGCAAAGATCCAACTTCCGGATACGGATGCGCCGCTGGACGCTTTCCAGGGCAGAGCCTCGCCAGCTGGGCGCTCTACATGGCCGATGGGGCCAACTGAAGCGCTCAGTCACACGTGTTGTGACTGAGCGCCGTAGTTGGCGGCCCCTGAGCGTTGTACTTGGCGGGGGCTGGCGCTGGGTGAGCCTGGGCCCACGGTCAGTGGCCGCGGGGCGCGTACATGATGACGGCCATGCTGGCGAGGCAGATGAGGGCGCCGAGGACGTCGAACCGGTCGGGCCGGTAGCCGTCGACGACCATGCCCCAGGCGATCGACCCGGCCACGAAGTTCCCGCCGTACGCGGCCAGGATGCGCCCGAAATTGTCGTCGGACTGGAAGGTGGCCACCACCCCGTACAGTCCGAGCGCGATGATGCCGGCGCCGATCCAGATCCAGCCCTTGTGCTCGCGGATGCTCTGCCACACCAGCCAGGCCCCTCCGATCTCGAACAGGGCGGCGGCGACGAACAGGGCAATGGCTTCGTTGATCTCTAGGAACAGAGTTTCTCGACGGGTTCCGGAGTCAGTTGGTGATCACCGGGTCCACGAGTGTCGACCAGAAATGGGTTCTGGCACAGATCTTGGGGAGCGGTCGCGGAGCGTCACCGCGGTGTTCGATTGCGAGGGTTCGGGTTGGCGTGAGACCGCGTACGCCATGCCGCCTACCAGGCGAGAATGACGCGCCGTCAGGTATGCGGCCAACTCGGTCACGGTCGGCCATAACCGGTGACGGTGCTGGTCATGCAGGCCGACGCATCGTTCTGGGACTCTCTCGTGTTCGACGGGATCGACGACGTGGACGTCGAGGCGGCGACAGCCGCCTTCGGCACGATCGACATGAGGGCCAGAGGCCGGGCGGCCAATGCCGCATGTCCCGACTGCGGCCGCTCCTCGGACCGGGTGCATGACTCCTACCTGCGCAAACTGAAGGATCTGCCGCTCGGTGGGCAGAGCGTCGTGATCCATCTGACGGTCCGGCGATTCATCTGCGGCGCGGACAACTGCCCGCGTCGTACGTTCGCCGAGCAGTTCGCGCAGTTGACGACTCCGTACTCGCGTTTCACCACACGGCTCAACCGCGTCCTGGAGCGCGTCGGGCTCGCACTCGCCGGTCGGGCCGGCGCCCGGCTGGCTGGTCAACTCGGCCTTTGCGCAGGCAGGATGACCTTGGTACGCAGGATCATCGCGCTGCCCGACCCGCAGGCCGGCACTCCGCGCGTGCTGGGCGTGGACGACTTCGCCATCCGCCGGGGCCAGACCTACTCCACCGTCCTGACCTGCGGAGAAACCCATCGCGTGATCGACGTGCTCCCGACCCGCGAGGCGGGTCCACTGGCTGGTTGGCTGACCGCCCATCCGGGCGTGGAGATCATCTGCCGGGACCGTGCGGGCGCCTACGCCGAAGGAGCCCGGCTGGGCGCCCCCAACGCGCTCCAGGTCGCCGACCGGTTCCACCTGTGGCAAGGCATCGGCCGGGCCGTGGAGACCTGCGTCGCCGCCCACCGCGAGTGCCTGCGCACTCCGGCACCGATCAGCCCGACGAACGCTGACATGCCACTGGACGACTCGGAGCCCGTTGTCCCGTCCTTTGAAGGTCGACGGGCCCAGCGCAAGAAGGCCGCGCACGCCTTGGTCCATGAACTGCTCGCCCAGGGCCACTCGCGCCGGGCAATCGCCCGCCACCTGGGCTGGGGCCTCAACACCGTGCTTCGATACGCGCGGGCCGCACACTGGCAGGACACCCTCCGCGAAAACCGGCCCCGGCCCAGCCGGTTGGACCCCTACAAGCCCTACCTGGAACGGCGGTTCGCCGCGGGATGCACGAGCGTCACCCGTCTGCACCGCGAACTCCTCACCGAGAACGCCCCCGTCACCTACCAGATGGTCCGTGCTTACATCGCCACCCTTCGCGCCGCCCCGCCACAGGCGCCGCCTCCGCCGCCGACGGTGCGGCAGGTCACTGGCTGGCTCACCCGCCACCCCACGGCCCTGAGCGAAGAAGAGCGCGCCGCGCTGAAGGACGTCCTTGCCCGCTGCCCCGAACTGGACACCGCGGCCGGACACGTCCGCGACTTCGGCGAGATCCTCACCAACCGCCTCGGCCCCACGCTCCCCGCCTGGATCAACGCCGTCGACGCCAGCCAGCTGCCCGGCCTCACCAACTTCGCACTTCATATGCTCCGCGACCTCGACGCCGTGACCGCTGGCCTCACTCTGCACTGGAGCTCCGGCGGCACGAAGGCGCCGTGAACCGCATCAAAAAGATCAAAAGGCAGCTCTACGGACGAGCCGGATTCGAACTACTCCGCAAGATGATCCTGCTTCAGTAACCCTGCGCGACCGCTCCCCAAGATCTGTGCCAGAACCCACTACTGCTCGATAAAGCCATTCGCCGTGAACGAAGTGCTGCCGCAGTTGAACGAGCTGCTGTTCTCCTCGGTCGAGGGCGTGTTGGTGGAATCGGTCGAGGTGATCAACACGGTCGTCCGGGTCGAGGCCCGTACGACCGCAGGGCGGGCGGCCTGTCCGGGATGCGGGTGCTGGTCGAGGCGAATACACGGCTCCTACCTGCGATTTCCTCGTGATTTGCCGACGGCGGGCAAGTTCGTCGTGGTGTCGTTGCGGGTGCCGCGGCGCGCCAATACGACCTGGTCCACGCCCACGGCGACTACGACGTGGAATGCGACACCAGCACGGCAAGCCCACGCGAATGCGCACAGCGCATCAAGGAACTCCTCCCGCACCGCCCCAGCCCCGCCGCCTTCACCCGCCTCCGCCGACGCTACCTGACGGACAGCCAAGTACCCCCGACGGCGAAGCACAGCCTCTTCGGATAGGGCCAAACGCGCTCATGCCGCGCTGGACTTCCACAGAAGCCAGGTGCAGTGAGAATCCTGAGCCGTGCCAGTCTCACCCCAACTGGCAAACCCGCAGCTCAGCGCGAGATCCACAGTCAACTTCACTCCGACAGGACATGTCCAATGAGTTTTACAGTCCCCGGCCTGGGCGCGTTGGTGGCACTCCTGTCGGGGGGCGAGTGAGGGCGTCGGCCGGGCAGGCGTCGCAGGACGCGGCGGTGAGCGGCGTCAGCGGTCCCGGCACGGTGGCCGGTGACGCGTTCGGTGATCATGATCAGGCCGGCGAGCAGGTAGTTGGTCGTGGAGTAGCCGACGTCGGGGCCGGAGCGTCACGCGCTATGGGAGGGGGCTGCGTAGCCATCCATGGTGTTCAGCGCATCGTCGGGCGGTGGCGAGGACGCTCGCAATGGCGGGCGACGGATCCTTCGCGGGCCACAGCACCGAGAGTTCTGCCACGATCGACGGATCGACGACATCGCGACGAACGATGCCGGTGCTGGCCTTCGCAGCGTGCTCAGCGAACGATGTAGGGGCCAAGCCGACCTCGCGTCCGCTGGAGAGCCGGGCGAGCATGGCGTTGACCGGCGGATCCTCGAACGCGCGAATCTTGGGTGAGAAGCCTGCTTCGTGGCACGCGGCGACGATGGCGTCGTAGTACGCCGGGGCGAGACGGCGAGGGAACAGTTGCAGCGTCTCGTCGCGGAGGCCCGTCACCGGGATCGTCGGTGCGGCGGCGAGGCGGTGGCGCGTGCTGAGGAGCGCGGAAACGGGCTCCTCACGGAGAATCTCGCCACCCACCCCGTCGAGCGGCTGCGGTGAGAGGGCGAGACCGATGTCCAGGTCGCCCGCACAGAGCCGCTCGGGAATCTCGGCGCTGAAGAACTCTCGAGGGTCGAACGTGACGTCGGGGTGGTCTTCCTGGAGAGCATCCAGAAGCACCGTGAGCGTGCCGAAGCTCGTGATCGGCGTGTAGCCCAGCCGAATCGTCGTCGCGATCCCCGACCCGGCCCGCCGGGTGAGCTGCACGGCTTGCTCCAGCGCGGCCAGCGCTATCGGCGCCTCGTGAGCCAGCGTCCGACCCGCGGCGGTGAGCTGCACCCGACGGCTCGAACGCACAAAGAGCAGGGTTTCGAGGGTCTCCTCAAGCTTGCGGATCTGATGGCTCAGGGACGGCTGGGAGATGTAGAGACGCATGGCTGCGCGGCCGAAGTGGAGTTCCTCGGCTACGGCCATGAAGTAGCGGAGGACGCGAGGGCTGACATCCATAGACGAATCCTATTGCCCAGCGTCCGGACAAGTCTTGGACGCCCGCCGGATGGCCGCCGTAGCGTCGTTTCACGCCACGGGAGACGTTCCCACCTGCCCCGTCGAGGCTGGCCCAGCCTGGTCGGATCCGGCATCGGTTGACGTGACCGGCCTACCTCACACATCAGTCTGGCAAGGAGAGAAGCGTGAACATCGCCGTGATCGGACGAGGCAACATCGGCGGCGGGCTGGCCGGGCTGTGGGAACGTGCCGGGCACCAGGTGACGCGGCTGGGGCGTGGAGGAGGCGACGTCGGCGCCTCGGAGGCCGTGCTGCTCGCCGTCCCGGGAACCGCCGTGGAGGTGGCTCTGTCATCCGTCGCCGGGCTTGAGGGCAAGACGGTGCTCGACGCCACGAACCTCTATGGCGGTGCCCGGCCTCCGGCCGGTTTCTCCTCCAACGCCGAGTACGTCACGTCGGTGACGGGCGGGCCGACGGTGAAGGCGTTCAGCACCAACTTCGCCTCTCTCTTCGGGCAGATCGCCGATGCCCGGGTACGGCCGAGCAACCTGTGGTCCGGTGACGACGAAGCCCAACGCCTTGTCAGGCAGCTCAGTCTCGACGCCGGATACGACGCGGTCCGCCTGGGCGACCTGAGCATGGCCGCCACTCAGGAGGGCCTGGCCGGCCCGCTCTTCGCGATCGCGCAGTCCGGGCTCGGCCCGTTCGTCTACCGGATGGCATCACCCGAACAACTCTGACTCTCACCATCGACCGTTCAACCATCACGCAGAAGGAACCATCGTGACCCGCACCGCAAAGGCCGGACTGGAAGCACTGCTCACCCCCGAGGAGAGCGTCCTGGTGCTCATCGACCACCAGCCCTTCCAGTTCACCAATCTCAACAGCCACGAATCAACCATGACCGTCAACAACGTCGTCGGCCTGGCCAAGGCCGCGAAGGTGTTCGACGTCCCCACGGTGCTGACCACGGTGATAGAAGAACGGGGCGGCCTCCTCATCAAGGGCCTCCAGGACGTCTTCCCGGACCAGAAGCCGATCAACCGCACGTTCATCAACACCTGGCAAGACCGTCGCGTCGTCGACGTCGTGGAGAACACGGGGCGCAAGAAGCTGATCATTGCCGGGCTGTGGACGGAGGTCTGCGTCGCCATGCCCGCCCTCCAGGCGCTGGGTGAGGGGTACGACGTCTTCGTCGTCACGGACGCCTGCGGCGGGGTCAGTGCCGAGTCGCACGACATGGCGGTGCGTCGCATGGTGCAGGCCGGCGTGGTACCCATCACCTGGATGGCCGTGGCCAGCGAATGGCAGCGCGACTGGGCTCGCGAGTCAACGGCCGACGCGCTCGGGCCGGTCCTGTTCGACCACGGTGGCGCCAGCGGGGTCGCGCTCGCCTGGGAGCTGCAACTGCTGGCCACACCCACCACCGATGGCGCTGGTGCGTAACGCTGGCGGCTGCTGAGCCGGAGGCCGTCCGGCGCTCACAGC
>NZ_JBHYVB010000368.1:0-5827 GCF_042750115.1 Streptomyces sp. NPDC059455 | reverse complement strand
TCCCCCGGCAACACCCCCTGGCTCTCCACGGTCGACGGCCAGTGGGTCGAACCGGACACGGTCGACAGCGGCTACTGGTTCCGCAACCTCCGCCAGACCGTGCAGTTCGAGCACACCATCCGTGCTCTCGCCGACGACGGCTACCGCACCTTCATCGAAGTAAGCCCCCACCCCGTCCTCACCACCGCCATCCAAGAAACCCTCGAAACCACCAACACCCCCCACACCACCATCACCGGCACCCTCCGCCGCGACGACGACACCCCCACCCGATTCCTCACCCACCTCGCCCACCTCACCACCCACGGCCACACCCCCAACTGGACCACCCTCTACACCACCACCAACCCCCACCCCACACCCCTCCCCACCTACCCCTTCCAACACCACCACTACTGGCTCCCCCGAAACACCAGCAAGGGCGATGTGAGTGCCGTGGGTCTTCAGGACACCGGCCACCCATTGACCGGGGCCGTGGTGAGCGTGCCCGACACCGGTGGTGTGATGCTCACCGGGCAGCTGTCGCTGGCCACCCACCCCTGGCTGGCCGACCACGCCGTGTCCGGAACGGTGCTGCTGCCCGGCGCCGCGATGGCCGAACTCGCCATCCGCGCCGGGGACGAGACCGACACCCCCACCCTGGAAGAGCTGGTCATCGGCCAGCCGATGACGCTGCCCGAAGACGGCGCGCTGCAGGTCCAGGTGCTGGTCGGCGGCTCGGAGGACGGGCGCCGAAGCGTGCGGATCTACTCCCGCGCGGCCGAGGCCCAGGAATGGCTGGAGCACGCTTCGGGCACACTCGCCACGCAGCCGGACGGCTCGGCCGAGGACGGCATGCGGGACGGCACGGAGTACGGCACCGCCGAGTGGCCGCCGCCCGGTGTCGAGCCGGTCGCTCTGGACGACTTCTACGACGACCTCGCCCAGGCCGGGTACGAGTACGGGCCCGCGTTCCGCGGCCTGAAGGCGGTGTGGAAGCGCGACGGCGAGGTGTTCGCGGAGGCCGCGCTGCCGGAGGAGCAGTCGGAGCTGGCCGGCCGGTTCGGCATCCACCCGGCGCTGCTGGACGCCGCCCTGCACGCGAGCAACTTCTGTGTGCCCCCGGCCCCGGGCCAGACGCCACTCCCCTTCGTATGGAACGACGTACGGCTGCTGGCGGCGGGAGCCACCGCCGTCCGCGTACGCGCCCGCGCCACCGGCACGGACTCGTTCACCATCAGCCTGTTCGACAACACCGGCGCCCCCGTCGCCTCGGTGGACTCCCTGGTGCTCCGGGCGATCAGTCCCGAACAGCTCGCCGCCGCCTCCAGCGGCGCCGATCGGTCCGCTGACGCGCTGTTCACGCTCGACTGGACCGAGCACCCCGCCACCGCCGACACCGAGGTCTCCTGGACCACCCTCGACGACGCCCACGCCCACGCCCACGCCCACGGCGACGCCGACGTGGACACCGACATGGACGCGCTTATCGCGCGCATCAACGCGGGCGAGGACTGGCCCCAAACCATGGTCGTCGACACCACGGCCTGGGCCACCGATGACACCGGCCTGCCCGCGCGCGCCCGGAACCTGGCCGCCCGCGCGCTGGAGCTGGTGCAGCGGTGGGTCGACCGATCCGAACTCGCCGACATCCGGCTGATGTTGCTCACCCATGGCGCGGTGTCCGTGCACAACACCGCCGAGGTCGCCGATCCGGCCGCCGCCGCGATCTGGGGCCTGGTCCGCTCCGCCCAGTCCGAACACCCCGGCCGGATCGCCCTGGTGGACGCCGACGACGTATCGCGGGAGGCGCTGCCCGCCGCGGTGGCGTCCGGCGAACCGCAGTTGGCGCTGCGCCGTGGGCTGCTGTGGGTGCCGCGTCTGGTGCGGTCGCCGCAGGGTCTCGCCGTACCCGAGCACGAACACTGGTACCTGGACGTCTCGAAGAAGGGCAGCCTGGAGAACCTGGTGCTGCGGCCGGACCCCGAGGCCACCGCGCCCCTGGCCACCGGTCAGGTCCGGATCGAGGTCCGCGCCGCCGGTCAGAACTTCCGGGACGTGCTCGTCGCGCTCGGCGGCGTGGCCGGTCAGGAGGGCCTGGGCGGCGAGGGCGCCGGTGTGGTGACCGAGGTCGGCCCGGGTGTCGAGGGCCTGGCCGTGGGCGACCGGGTGATGGGCCTGTTCCCCCGCTCGTTCGGCCCGCTGGCCACGGCGGACGCGCGAACCGTTGCGCCGATCCCCGAGGGCTGGTCGTACGCCACGGCCGCCGGGGTGCCGGTGGCCTATCTGACGGCGCTGTACGGGCTGCGGGACCTGGGCGACGTCCAGCCGGGTGAGACGGTGCTGGTGCATGCCGCCGCGGGCGGGGTGGGCATGGCCGCCGTCCAGCTGGCGCGGCATTTCGGCGCCACCGTGTACGCCACCGCCCATCCGTCGAAGCACCATGTGCTGACCGCGTTGGGGGTGCCGGAGGAGCGTCTGGCGTCCAGCCGCGACCTCGGTTTCGCCTCGGCGTTCCCCGCGCAGAATGTGGTGCTGAACTCCCTCACCGGCGAGTTTGTGGACGCCTCGCTGGGGCTGCTCGGCACCGGTGGCCGGTTCGTGGAGATGGGCAAGAACGACATCCGCGATCCCGCCGCGGTGGCCGAAGCACATCCCGGTGTGGGCTACCAGGCGTACGACCTGGGCGGCGACGCGGGGCCGGACCGCATCCGGGAGTTGCTCGCGGAGCTGGTGGAGCTGTTCCGGCAGGGTGCGATCCAGCCGCTGCCCGTACGGCACTGGGACGTCACCCAAGCCCCGACGGCCTTCCGCTGGATGAGCCAGGGCCGTCACGCCGGCAAGATCGTGCTCACCGTCCCCCGCGCACTGGACCCCGGCGGCACGGTCCTGGTCACCGGCGGCACCGGAACCCTCGGTGCCACCATCGCCCGCCACCTCATCACCCACCACGGCGCACGCCATCTGCTCCTGGTCAGCCGCCAGGGCCCCGACGCCCCCGGCGCCACGGGCCTCACCGGCGAACTCACCGCACTCGGCGCCACCGTCCACATCGCCGCCTGCGACGCCGCCGACCGCGGCCAACTCGCCGCCGCCCTCGGCACCATCCCGCCCGACCACCCCCTCACCGCCGTGGTCCACACCGCCGGAACCCTGGACGACGGCATCCTCACCGCACTCACCCCCGACCGCCTCGACACCGTCTTCCGCCCCAAGGTCGACGCGATCACCCACCTCCACGACCTCACCCACGACAACCACGACCTGGCCGCATTCGTCATCTACTCCTCCGCCGCCGGAACGCTCGGCAACGCGGGCCAGGCAAACTACGCCGCCGCCAACGCCTTCCTCGACGCCTTCGCCCAGTGGCGGCACGCCCGCCACCAGCCCGCCACCTCGCTGGCGTGGGGGCTGTGGAGCGAGACCAGCACGCTCACGGCGACGATGGACGCCACCGACGTACGCCGCACCCGGCGCGCGGGGGTGCTGGGCATGGACAACGCCGAGGCGCTGCGGGTGTTCGACACCGGGCTGCGGTCCGGACTGCCCGCACTCATGGCCGCGAAAGTCGACCTCACCGCCCTCCGCGCGCCGGACGCCGAGGTGTCCCCGCTGCTGCGCGGGCTGGCACGGCCGGTGCGGCGCACCGCGCGGGCCGCGGCCGCGGTCCCGGCGGCCGGTGGCCTGTCGGGGCAGCTGGCCGGGCTGTCGCCCGCCGGGCAGCGGGAGTTCCTGCTCAACCTGGTGCGGGCGGAGGCCGCGGTGGTCCTCGGCCACACCGGTCCGGAGGCGATCGAGCCGACGGTGGCGTTCAAGGAGATGGGCTTCGACTCACTGACCGCGGTCGAGCTGCGCAACCGGCTCAACTCGGCGACCGAGCTGCGGCTGCCCGCGACGTCGCTCTTCGACCACCCGACCCCGGCCCTCCTCACCGAGTTGCTCCACACCGAGCTGGGCGGCGGTCCGGCGCCCGCCGCTGCGGCCCCAGCGACCGTGCGCACCGGGGCGGCGGCGGACGAGCCGATCGCCGTGGTGGCGATGAGCTGCCGGCTGCCGGGCGGGGTGACCGACCCCGATGGGCTGTGGGACCTGCTGCTGGGCGAGCGCGACGGCATCATCGACTTCCCCCGCGACCGGGGCTGGGACCTGGAGGCGCTGTTCGACGCGGACCCGGACCACAGTGGCACCTCCTATGTGCTGCGCGGCGGGTTCCTCGAGGACGCGGCCGGTTTCGACGCGGACTTCTTCGGAATCTCGCCACGTGAGGCGCTGGCGATGGACCCGCAGCAACGGCTGTTCCTGGAAGCCTGCTGGGAGGCGTTCGAGCGGGCGGGCATGGACCCGACTGCGGTGGGAGGCCGGGACATCGGCGTGTTCGCCGGTGTCATCAACCAGGACTACGGCGTGCGCAGCGGGCCCGCCCCCGAGGACCTGGAGGGCTATATGCTCACCGGCTCGGCGACGAGTGTCGCCTCCGGCCGGGTGGCGTATGTGCTGGGCCTGGAGGGCCCGGCGGTCACGGTGGACACGGCGTGCTCCTCCTCGCTGGTGGCCATGCACTGGGCCGTACAGGCGTTGCGGCAGGGCGAGTGCTCGATGGCGCTGACCGGGGGCGCCACGGTGATGGGACGGGCCTCGGCGTTCGTGGAGTTCTCGCGCCAGCGCGGTCTGGCGCCGGACGGCCTGTGCAAGGCGTTCGGTGCGGGCGCGGATGGCACGACCTTCAGCGAGGGCGTCGGCGTACTGCTGCTGGAGCGGCTGTCCGACGCCCGCCGCAACGGCCACGAGGTGCTGGCGGTGATCCGCGGTACGGCGGTGAACCAGGACGGGGCGAGCAACGGCCTCACCGCGCCCAACGGGCCTTCCCAACAGCGGGTGATACGGCAGGCGTTGGCGAACGCGGGGCTGTCGGGCGCCGACATCGACGCGGTCGAGGCCCACGGCACCGGCACCGCCCTCGGCGACCCCATCGAGGCCCAGGCACTCCTGGCCACCTACGGACAGGAACGCCCGGGGGACGAGCCGGTGTGGCTCGGATCGCTGAAGTCCAACACCGGGCACACGCTGGCCGCGGCGGGCGTGTCCAGCGTCATCAAGATGGTGCTGGCGATGCGGCACGGCACGCTGCCGCGGTCCCTGCACGCCAACGAGCCCACGCCCGAAGTGGATTGGTCCCAGGGCGCAGTGTCCCTGCTGACCGAGTCCCGGCCCTGGCCGGAGACCGGCCACCCCCGCCGCGCGGGGATCTCCTCCTTCGGTATCAGCGGCACCAACGCCCACCTCATCCTGGAGCAGGCGCCCGTACCGGAAACCGAAGCCGCGCCGAAGCCGGACGACGGTACGGACACCCCCGGACTCGTCGCGACCGGCGGGGCCGTGCCCTGGGTCCTGTCCGCCAGGACCCCGACAGCCCTACGGGCTCAGGCCCAACGCCTCCTGGACCACCTGGAATCCGGGGTGACCGCGCAGCCGGTGGACATCGGCTGGTCCCTGGCCACCACCCGCACCCTCCACGACCACCGCGCCGTCATCATGACCGACACCGAGGGCAGGGAGGCCACGGACGCCCTCACCGCCCTCGCCGCGGAACAACCCCACCCCCGCCTCACCACCGGGCACGCCACCACCCACGGCAAGACCGTCTTCGTCTTCCCTGGCCAGGGCGCCCAATGGACTGGCATGGGAGCCCAACTCCTGGACACCTCCCCCGTCTTCGCCGAACGCCTCCACGAATGCGCCGAAGCCCTCGCCCCCTACACCGACTGGAACCTCATCGACGTCATCACCGGCGCACCCAACGCACCCTCACTGGACCGCGTCGACGTCCTCCAGCCCACCACCTTCGCCA
>NZ_JBHYVB010000367.1:0-5907 GCF_042750115.1 Streptomyces sp. NPDC059455 | reverse complement strand
CACACCCCGCCCCCCCACCACCCCCGCGTCTCTTTAAGGCCCCCCCCCCCCCCCAGGCTCCGCCCCAGCACCCCTGTCCTCAAACGCCGGAAGGTCCGAGGACAGGACAACCACCACATCATCCGGCAACGCTGTGGCGCCGGACTCCACCGCCGTGGCCAGCGCCTCCAGATCGGCGTACGCGTCGAACCGCTGCCCAGCCGACTCCAGGCCGAGGACGTCGGACCCCAGCAGCGCCGAGCGTCCGGCCGCACCCTGCCCGGACACCTCGGCCCAGTCCAGCCGGTACAGCGACTCCTGACGGCCACCCCGCGCACCCCGGATCTGCTCGGCCGACACCGGCCGCAGCACCAGCGAGTCCACCGACAGCACCGCACGCCCGGCACCATCCGCCACCGCCAGCGACACCCCATCCGCACCCGCCGCCGACAACCGCACCCGCAGCACCGAAGCACCCACCGCATGCAACGACACACCAGCCCACGAGAACGGCAACCGAGCCCCGCCCTCACCCTCGATCAGACCACCGAGCCCGACCGCATGCAGCGCCGAATCCAACAGCGCCGGATGCAGACCAAACGCACCCGCCTCGGACCGCGCACCCTCCGACAGCTCCAACTCCGCGTAGACCTCATCACCCAACCGCCAAGCGGACCTCAGCCCCCGGAACACCGGGCCGTACGCCAACCCTGCCTCGGCCAGGCCCTCGTACAGGCCCTCGACCGGCAGCGCCGATGCCCCCGCCGGGGGCCACGCCGCCAGGTCGAACGACGCCGTGGGCGCGCCCGAGCCCAGCACACCCGACGCATGCCGCATCCACGGCTCGTCGACCGCCGCGTCCTCGGACCGCGAATACACCGTCAGCGAGCGCCGCCCCGAACCGTCGGGAGCGCCCACCGAGAGCTGGAGCTGGACACCGCCCGCCTCGGGAAGCACCAGCGGCGCCTCCAGCGTCAGCTCCTCCAGCAGATCACAACCGACCTGGTCACCGGCGCGTATCGCGAGCTCCACGAAGGCCGTGCCCGGCAGCAGCACCGAGCCCGCCACCGTGTGATCGGCCAGCCACGGATGGGTGTCCAGGGCGAGCCGGCCGGTGTAGAGGAAGCCGTCGGAGTCGGCGAGCGCCACCGCGGCGCCCAGCAGCGGATGGTCGGCCACGCCGAGCCCGGCGGACGCCATGTCGCCCGCCCAGTAGCCGATGTCGAGCCAGTAGGTCTCGCGCTGGAAGGGGTAGAGCGGAAGGTCGGTGCGGGCCGTGTCCGTCGTGGCGAACACCGCCGCCCAGTCCGGGGAGACACCGTGGACATGCGCCCCGGCGACGGCGGTGGCCAGGCTCTGGAGCTCCGGGCGGCCGGAGCGCAGCGCGGACACAAGGGTGGCGTCGTCGCGGGTCAGGCAGTCCTGGGCCATGGCGGTGAGCACACCGTCCGGGCCCAGTTCCACGAACGTCGTGACGTTGCGCTCCTCCAGCGTCCGTACGCCGTCGAGGAAGCGCACGGCCTCGCGGACGTGGCGCACCCAGAAGTCGGGGGTCGTGATCTCCTCGGCGGAGACCACGCCACCGGTCAGATTCGACACGATCGGAATCTTCGGAGCCTCGTACGACAGCCCCCGCGCCACCTGACGGAACGCCTCCAGCATCCCGTCCATACGCGGCGAATGGAACGCATGGCTCACGGTGAGCCGCTTGGTCTTACGACCCCGCGCCTCGAAACCCGCCGCGAGCTCAGCCGCCGCGTCCTCATCACCCGCGATGACCACCGACGACGGACCGTTGAGCGCGGCAATCGAGACACGCTCGGTCAGCAGCGGCGCCACCTCGTCCTCCGACGCCTGCACCGCGATCATCGCGCCACCCGCCGGAAGCTCCTGCATCAACCGCCCACGCGCCGCCACCAACCGCGCCGCATCCGCCAGCGACAACACACCCGCCACATGCGCGGCGGCCAACTCACCAATCGAATGCCCGGAGAGGAAATCGGGCCGCAGCCCCCACGCCTCCGAGACCAGCCGGAACAACGCCACCTCAACCGCGAACAGCGCGGGCTGAGTGAACCCGGTCCGATCCAGCGCCTCGGCATCGTCCCCGAACAGGACATCCTTCAAAGGCCGTTCGAGATGCGCGTCCAGCTCCGCACACGCCGCATCGAGCGCCTCGGCGAACACCGGATAGGCGTCGTACAGCTCACGCCCCATCCCCAGCCGCTGACTCCCCTGCCCCGTGAACAGGAACGCCACCTTGCCGCTCGCGACCTTGCCCTCGACCAGCCCGGTCGCGGGTTCCTCGCGGGACAGCGCGTCGAGGGCCCGTATCAGGCCCTCGCGGTCGTCGGCGACGATCGCGGCCCGGTGCTCGAAGGCGGCCCGGCCGATGGCCAGCGAGAAGCCGACGTCGGAGAGGCTCAGTTCGGGGTGGGCCTCGAGGTGGGCGCGCAGGTTGGCGGCCTGGGCGCGCAGCGCGGGGCGGCTCTTGGCGGCCACGGTCCACAGCGGCAGCGCGGTGGCGCGGGCCTCGGCGGCCGGGGCGTCGTCGGCCGTCTTCGCGGCTGCTGCCTCCTCCGGCTCCGGCGCCTGCTCCAGGATGGTGTGCGCGTTGGTGCCGCTGATGCCGAACGAGGACACCGCGGCCCGGCGCGGCTGCCCGGTGTCGGGCCAGGAGCGCCCCTCGGTCAGCAGCGAGACGGCGCCCGCCGACCAGTCGACGTTGGGGGTGGGCTGGTCGACGTGCAGGGTCGGCGGCAGCACCCCGTGGCGCATCGCCATGACCATCTTGATGATGCCCGCGACACCGGCGGCGGCCTGGGTGTGCCCGATGTTGGACTTGATGGAGCCCAGCCACAGCGGCTGGTCCTCGTTGTGGTTGCGCCCGTACGTGGCGAGCAGGGCCTGCGCCTCGATGGGGTCGCCGAGGGTGGTGCCGGTGCCGTGGGCCTCGACCACGTCGATCTGGCCGGGGGCGAGCCGGGCGGCGGCCAGGGCCTGGCGGATGACGCGCTGCTGCGAGGGGCCGTTGGGCGCGGTCAGCCCGCTGCTGGCGCCGTCCTGGTTGATGGCGCTGCCGCGGACGACGGCCAGCACCTGGTGGCCGTTGGCGCGGGCGTCGGAGAGCCGCTCCAGCAGCAGCATGCCGGCGCCCTCGCCCCAGCCGGTGCCGTCCGCCGCCGCCGCGAACGACTTGCAGCGGCCGTCCGCCGCGAGTCCGCGCTGGCGGCTGAACTCGGTGAAGGTGCCGGGGGTGGACATGACGGTGACACCGCCGGCCAGGGCCAGCGAGCACTCCCGGCGGCGCAGCGCCTGCGCGGCGAAGTGCAGGGCGACCAGGGAGGAGGAGCAGGCCGTGTCGATGGTGACGGCCGGCCCCTCCAGGCCGAAGGTGTAGGCGACGCGGCCGGAGGCGATGGAGCCGGAGCTGCCGTTGCCGAGGAAGCCCTCGACGTCCTCGGGCGCGGAGAACAGCCGGGAGGCGTAGTCGTGGTACATCACGCCCGCGAACACACCGGTCTGGCTGCCCTGGAGGGTGGTCGGGTCGATGCCCGCGCGCTCGAACGCCTCCCACGACGTCTCCAGCAGCAACCGCTGCTGCGGATCCATGGCCAGGGCCTCGCGCGGCGAGATGCCGAAGAACGCGGGGTCGAAGTCGGCCGCGTCGTGGAGGAATCCGCCCTCGTGGACGTACGGCTCCTGGCCGCTGTCCGGGTCCGGCTCGAAGAGGACGTCGGTGGCCCAGCCGCGGTTGGTGGGGTACGGCGTGGCCGCGTCACCGCCGCGGGCGACGAGCTGCCACAGCTCCTCGGGGGTGCTGACCCCGCCGGGGTAGCGGCAGCTCATCGCCACGATGGCGATGGGCTCCTGCTCGCGCTCCTCGACCTCGCGCAGCCGCCGCCGCGCCTCGCGCAGGTCGGTGGTGGCCCGCTTGAGGTAGTCGAGGTACTTCTCTTCGTTCGCCGTCGCCATTACGCCGTCCCCGCGGTGCTGAGGTGAGTCGATGAGCTCTTGTGGAGCTGGTCAGGAGAGCCCGAGCTCGTCGTCGAGGAGATCGAAGATCTCGTCTGCCGTCGCGGACTGGATTTCACGGTCTTCTGCGGTGCTGTCGGTAGCACTTTGCGTTTCATTCCACTTCGACAGGAGGTCGCGCAGGCGGGTGGTGATGCCGGGGCGCTCGATGTCGTCCGGGGCGATCGTGGCGAGGACCGCCTCGAGCTTGTCGAGCTCCGCGTGTACGGGCTGGTGTCCGGCCGCGCCGTCCAAGCCCAGCTCCTCGCGCAGATACCCGGCGAGCGCGGTGGGCGTCGGGTAGTCGAAGATCAGCGTGACCGGCAGGCGCAGCCCGGCGGCGGCGCCCAGTCGGTTGCGCAGGTCCACGGCGGTGAGCGAGTCGAAGCCGAGGTCGAGGAAGCCGCGGCCGGCGTCCACGTCGTCCGGGGTGGCGTGGCCGAGGACGGCCGCCACATGGCCGCGGACGACCTCCAGCAGCTCGCGGTCGCGTTCGGTCTCCGAGAGCCCGGAGAGCCGTGTCGCGAGCGAGCCCGCACCCGAGTCGGCCACGACACCGGAGGTGGCCCCGGTGTCGGCGGAGCGCCGTACGGGGGTGCGGACCAGGCCGCGCAGCAGCGGCGGCAGCAGCCCGGCGGCGGCCTGGCCGCGCAGCGCGCCCGTGTCGATGCGGATCGGCACCAGCGCGGCCTCGGAGGACAGGGTGCCCGCCACGTCGAACAGCGCCAGGCCCTCGTCCTGTCCGAGCGCCGCGAAACCACCGCGCGAGATGCGGGTGACATCGGAGGTGTCGAGGCTTCCGGCCATGCCGTCGGCGGTGGCCCACAGGCCCCAGGCGAGCGAGCTCGCGGGCAGGCCCTGAGCGTGGCGGTGCTGGGCGAGCGCGTCCAGGAAGGTGTTGGCCGCGGCGTAGTTGCCCTGTCCCGAGCTGCCGAAGACACCGGCGGCCGAGGAGAAGAGCACGAACGCGGCCAGGTCCAGCTCGCGGGTGAGCTCGTGGAGGTGCCACGCCGCGTCCACCTTGGGGCGCAGCACGGTGTCGATCCGCTCACCGGTCAGCGAGCTGATCACCCCGTCGTCCAGGACGCCCGCGGTGTGCACGACGGCGGTCAGCGGGTGCTCCGCCGGGATGGCCGCGAGGGTGGCGGCGAGGGCGTCCCGGTCGGCGGTGTCACAGGCCGCCCAGGTGACCTCGGCACCCAACGTGCCCAGTTCGGCGGCGAGTTCGGCCGCGCCCGGGGCTTCGCCACCGCGGCGGCTGACCAGCAGCAGATGCCGCACTCCGCGCTCCGCCACCAGGTGGCGGGCGAAGAGTCCGCCCAGGGCGCCGGTGGCGCCGCTGAGCAGCACGGTGCCCTCCGGGCCGCCGAGTCCGGCCGACTCGTCCCGGGTGTCCGCCAGGGCGGGGACCCGGGCGAGCCGGTAGGCGTGGCCGGTGCCGGAGCGCAGGGCGAGCTGCGGTTCGTCGGTGGCGAGCACCGACGGCAGGGCCCGCTGGGAGGCGTCGGTGCCGTCGATGTCCACCAGGACGAAGCGGCCGGGGTTCTCCGACTGCGCGGACTTGACCAGGCCCCACGCGGTGGTGTGGGCGAGGTCGGCGATGTCCTCGCCGGGGGCCGCCGCGACCGCGCCACGGGTGACGAGGACGAGGCGGGTGTCGGCGAGCCGCTGGTCGCGCAGCCAGTTCTGGACCAGGTCCAGGGCGTCCCGGGCGGCGGTCCGGGCGCTGTCGGGCAGGGGCGCCGCACCGCCGGTGGCGCTGTCGGGCAGGGGCGCCGCGCCGCCGGTGGCGGTGAGGGGCGCCACGACCACGTCGGGGGCGGACGCGCCGCCGTCGAGGGCGGCGGCGAGCGCCGCGAGGTCCGCGTGGTCGTCCAGCCGCTCGCCGCCGACCGTGAATCCCGTGGCGGCGCC
>NZ_JBHYVB010000366.1:0-5957 GCF_042750115.1 Streptomyces sp. NPDC059455 | reverse complement strand
TCCACCACCCGCTCCCGCTCACCGCACCCCAGCACCTCGACCTCGCTCACCCGCCGCGCCGGGTCCGCCGCCATCTGCTCCAGCACCCGGACCAGTCGCTCCGCCATCGTGTGCGCGGTGGCCTCGTCGAAGAGGTCCGTGGCATACAGCAGATCGCCGTCGATCCCCGCGGGGTTGCCCTCGCCGTCCCGGTGTTCGGCCAGGGTCAGCGACAGGTCGACCCGGGCCGCCGCGGCCCCGGGCGTCATCGGCCGCACCTCGACTCCCGGCAGTTTCCAGTCCTGGGGCGGCATCGTCTGCACGGAGAGCATCACCTGGAACAGCGGGTGCCGGGCCAGTGAGCGGGTGGGGTTGAGTTCCTCGACAAGGTGCTCGAAGGGCAGGTCCTGGTGTGCGTAGGCGGCCAGGTCGGTCTCCCGCACCCGGGCCAGCAGCTCCGCGAAGGTCGGGTCACCGCTCACATCGGTCCGCAGGACGAGCGTGTTGACGAAGAAACCGGCGAGCCCGTCCAGCGCCGCGTCGCCACGCCCCGCGACCGCCGTGCCGATCGGAAGGTCCTTCCCCGCGCCCATCCGCGACAGCAACAGCGCCAGCGCGGCATGTACGACCATGAACATCGTGGCGTCGCCGCGTCGGGCGAGCTCCACGAGCCGGGCATGGGTGGGCACATCGATCCGTACCCCGGCCGCCCCGCCACGGTGCGAGGACACGGCGGGCCGGGAGCGGTCGGCCGGAAGTGCCAGCTCCTGGGGTGCGTCGGCCAGGGCCCGCCGCCAGTGGTCCAGCTGGGCGCTGATCAGGCTGTCGGGAGTGTCCAGGTCGCCGAGGAGACGGCGTTGCCAGAGCGCGTAGTCGGCGTACTGCACCGGCAGCGGCTCCCACACCGGCGCCCGCCCCTCCCGACGGGCGGCGTAGGCCACTTCCAGGTCCTTGAGCAGCAGGTCCATCGTCCAGCCGTCCACCGCGATGTGATGCGCGACGATCAGCAGGACGTACTCCGCGGGAGCGGTCTTCAGCAGCCGGATCCGCCACGGGAGGTCGGCGCTGAGGTCGAAGCGCTCCTGGGTCTGCTCGGCGAGCACCTGCTCGACCCGGGCGGCGGGGGTGTCGAGGACGACCATGCGCGGGCGTCCGGCCGAGGGGTCGAGGACGTGCTGGCGCGGCACGCCGTCCGTTTCGGGGTAGACCGTGCGCAGGCTCTCGTGCCGGTCGGCGAGGTCGCCCAGGGCGGTTTCGAGCGCGGGCAGGTCGAGGTCGCCGGAGACGCGGTAGCGCAGTGGCAGGTTGTACGCGGCCTCGCCGCCCTCTTGGGCCTCCTCCATCTGGTTGACGAACCACATCCGCCGCTGCCCGAACGACAGCGGTACGACCTCCGGCCGCGGCTGCGGGGTGAGCGGGAGCCGCACACCGCCCCCACCGTTGAGCTGCCGGGCGACGCCGGCGACGGTCGGCTCGGCGAACAGCTGCCGGATGCTCAGCTCGGTGTCCAGGACGGCGCGGATTCGGGCGATCAGCCGCATGGCCTGCAGCGAGTCGCCGCCCAGCGCGAAGAACGACGCGTCGACGCCGACCTGGTCGAGGCCGAGGATGTCGGCGAACAGCCCGCACAGCGCCTCTTCGATGGGGGTGGCGGGGGCGCGGCGGCCGGTCAGGCCCGTGTAGTCGGGGGCGGGCAGGGCGTCGCGGTCGAGCTTGCCGTTCACCGTTACGGGGAGGGAGTCGAGTGTCATCACGGCGGCCGGAACCAGGTGGTCGGGCAGCCGTTCCGCCACGTACTCCCGTAGTCCGGCCGTGTCCGCT
The DNA here is from genome assembly GCF_042750115.1 of Streptomyces sp. NPDC059455. Lineage (NCBI taxonomy): Bacteria > Bacillati > Actinomycetota > Actinomycetes > Kitasatosporales > Streptomycetaceae > Streptomyces > Streptomyces sp. NPDC059455. The sequence continues at coordinate 4,157 of NZ_JBHYVB010000366.1, read as the reverse complement.
TCCTCGTCGGGGACGACGTAGGCGACGAGCCGACGGTCCCCGGGGCGGTCCTCGCGGACCACGACGGCGGACCGGCGGACGGTCGGGTGGGTGGCGAGGACGGCCTCGACCTCGCCGGGCTCCACCCGGAAGCCGCGGATCTTGATCTGGGTGTCGGCCCGTCCGACGACGACGAGTTGGCCGTCGGGGGTCCAATGGGCCAGGTCACCGGTGCGGTACATCCGCCCGCCGGGGGCGCCGGGTTCGTCGGCGGCGGCGAACGGGCAGGCCACGAAGCGCTCGGCGGTCAGCGCGGAGCGGCCGAGATAGCCGCGGGCCAGGCCGGGGCCGGCGAGGTAGAGCTCTCCGGTGACACCGGCGGGGACGGGCTGCAGGAACTCGTCCAGGACATACGTCTGCCCGTTCTCGAGCGGGCGTCCGATCGGTACGGGGGCGTCGGCGTCGGCCGGGGTGAGCGGGTCGCTCAGGGTGACGCAGACGGTGGCCTCGGTGGGGCCGTACGCGTTCAGCATCCGCCGCCCCGGCGCCAGCCGTGCCACCAGCGCGGGCAGGCACACCTCGCCCGCGGCCGCGACGGTGGTCACGGTGGCGGGCAGCTCGTCGGCGGCGGCGAGCACGGACGGCGGCGCGGTCAGATGGGTCACACCGAACTCTGCGGCGACGTCGGCCAGCGACCCGTACGGCGGCAGCATGTCCCGGTCCGCCATGACGAGGGTGGCCCCGGCGGGCAGGGCGGTGCAGAACTCGGCGAACGCGGCGTCGAAGCTGGGCGAGGCGAACTGCAGGACGCGTGCGCCGGGCCCGGACCCGAACCGGGTGATGTGGCTCGCCGCCAGGCTGCCCACTCCGCCGTGGGTCACCACGACACCCTTCGGGGTGCCGGTGGAGCCGGAGGTGTAGATGACGTACGCGGGGTGCGCCAGCCGCCGCGGCCGAACGCGGTCGGCGTCGCCGGGGGCGGTGGCCGGGCGTGTCGCCAGCGCGGCGGTCACCTCCGGGGCGTCGAGGACCAGGCGGGGCGGCGTGTCGGCGCCCAGCACGGCCTCGGTCCCGTCGGCGCCCAGCACCCCCTCGGGCCCACTGGTGCACATCGCGGCCTCGGCCCCATCGCCGCATGGCGCGGCCTCGGTCCCACCGACGCCCAGCACGGCCTCGGTCTCGCCGGTGCACAGCACCAGCCTCGGCCGGGCGTCGGCCAGCATGAAGGCGATCCGCCGCGCCGGATACCGGGGGTCTATGGGCAGATAGCCCGCGCCCGCCTTGACCACGGCCAGCAGCACGGCCATCAGCTCGACGGACCGCTCCATGGCCACGCCGACCAGGTCCTCGGGGCCGATGCCACGGGCGATCAGCTCGTGTGCCAGCCGGTTGCCGCGCTCCTCCAGCTCCGCGTACGTCAGGCCGTGCTCCGCCCCGACGACGGCCAGGGCATCGGGGGTCCGCCGCACCTGTGCCTCGAACAGCTCGGCCAGCGTGCCCTCCGGCACGCTGCGGGCCGTGTGGTTCCAGTCCTGGACGACGGTCGCCCGCTCGGCCGGGTCGAGGATCCGCAGTCGGCTGAGGGGCACGGTGGGATCGGCGGCGATCTGCTCCAGCACCGCCGCCAGCCGCCGGGCCAGGGCCTGGACGGTGGCCTCGTCGAACAGCCCGGTGGCGTAGAAGATGTCACCGCCGATACCGGCCGGGCCGCCGTCCTCGTCGCGGTGTTCGGACAGGTCGACGGACAGGTCGAAGCGGGCGGCGAGGGAGCCGGGCGGGGTGGGCCGGACCTGGAGGCCGGGCAGGTCCCACTGCGCGGGCGGAACGTTCCGCAGCGACAGCATGACCTGGAACAGCGGGTTGCGGGACAGCGAGCGCGAGGGCGCGAGGTCCTCGACGAGATGCTCGAAGGGCACGTCCTGATGGGCGTACGCGGCCAGGTCGGTCTCCCGCACCCGGGCCAGGAGTTCGGTGAAGGCGGGGTCGCCGCTCAGGTCGGTGCGCAGCACGAGCGTGTTGACGAAGAAGCCGGTCAGCCCGTCCAGCGCGGCGTCGCCACGGCCCGCGGTGGCCGTGCCGATGGGGATGTCCGTGCCCGCGCCCATCCGGGCGAGGAGCGCCGCCAGCGCGGCGTGCACGACCATGAACACCGTGGCCCCGCCACGCTGCGCGAGCCCGACGAGGCGGGCGTGGGTGGGGGCGTCGATCCGTACGGGGACCAGGCCGCCCGCGTACGACGACACCGCCGGGCGCGGCCGGTCGGCCGGAAGCGCCAGCTCCTGCGGCGCGTCGGCGAGGGCGTCGTGCCAGTAGGCGAGCTGGTCGCTCAGCAGGCTGTCCGCGTCGCCCCGCTCCCCCAGCAGCCGCCGCTGCCAGAGGGCGAAGTCGGCGTACCGCACCGGCAGCGGCTCCCACACCGGCGCCCGGCCCTGCCGGCGGGCGGCGTAGGCCGTGCTGAGGTCCCGCGCGAGGACGCCCATCGACCAGCCGTCGGCGGCGATGTGGTGGGCCACGATGAGCAGTACGTACTCGGTGGGTCCGGTGACCAACAGCCGCGCCCGCCAAGGCAGTTCGGTGCTGAGCTCGAAGCCGCGGCCTGCGTGCGCGCTCAGCTCCGCCTCGACCCGGTCCGCGGGGAGGTCGACGACCACGAGTGGCGGATGCGCCACGGGGCCGTCCAGCACCCGCTGCCGCGGAACGCCGTCGGTCTCCGGGAACACCGTGCGCAGGCTCTCGTGGCGGTCGGCGACGTCGGCGAGGGCGGCTTCCAGCGCGCCGGTGTCGAGGTGGCCGGAGAGGCGTAGCGCGAGGGGCATGTTGTAGACACCCGCGATGCCCCCGGCGGCCCCGGCGGCCTCTGCGTCTTCGCCGGTGGTCGCGAGCCGGTTGAGGAACCACATCCGCTGCTGCCCGTACGACAGCGGCAGGTGCTCGGGGTGCTGGGGGCGCGGCTGCGGCTCCAGCGGTGGCCGCGCGTCGCCGTGCTCGGCGTCGATCCGGCGGGCGGTGTCGGCGACGGTCGGAGTGGCGAACAGATCGGCGATGCGCAGTTCGCTGTCGAGGACGGGGCGGATGCGGGCGATGAGCCGCATGGCGAGGAGGGAGTCGCCGCCGAGCTCGAAGAAGGAGGTGTCGGCGCCCACATGGTTCAGTCCGAGGACTTCGGCGAAGAGCCCGCAGAGGATCTCTTCGGTGGGGGTGGCGGGCGCACGGCCCTCGAGGGTGCCCGCGGTGTCGGGGGCGGGGAGGGCGGCGCGGTCCAGCTTGCCGTTGACGGTGAGCGGCAGCGCGTCGAGGGTCACGATGACCGGGATCATGTACTCGGGCAGCCGGTCGGCGGCGAGGCTGCGCAGGGCCGCCGGGTCGAGCTCACCGGCGGGCACCGCATAGGCGACGAGGCGCCGGTCCCCGGGGCGGTCCTCGCGGATGACCACGGCGGCCTGGGCCACGGCCGGGTGGCCGCTGAGGACGGCCTCGATCTCACCGGGCTCGACGCGGAAGCCGCGGACCTTGACCTGCTCATCGACGCGGCCCGCGAAGACCAGATCACCCTCTTCGGTCCATTTGGCCAGGTCGCCACTGCGATACATCCGGCCGCCCGGGGCGGCGAAGGGACAGGCGACGAACCGCTCGGCGGACAGGTCCGGCCGACCGATATAGCCCCGGGCCAGGCCCGCACCGGCGATGTACACCTCGCCCGTACCGCCCACGGGCACCGGCTTGAGGAACTGGTCGAGCACATAGACGCGGGCGTTGGGGAGGGGACGGCCTATCGGCGGGGCCTCCTCCAGCGCGGCATCCAGCGGCGTGACGGTCGCGGTGGTGATGACGGTGGCCTCGGTCGGCCCGTAGGTGTTCCACACCCGCGCACCCGCCGACCACCGACCAGCCAGCTCCGCGCTCAGCCGTTCGGCGCCCAGCACCCAATTGCTGACACCCGGCACAGCATCCGGATCCAGCACGCCCAGCAGCGACGGCACCACACTCGCCACCCGCACCCCACACCGGCCGATCATCTCCGCCAGCGCCCGCGGGTCGTTGCGCTCGGCGGTGGTGGCGACGGCGAGGGTGCCACCGGCGGCGAGGGTGACGGCGACGTCGAGGACGGCGGCGTCAAAGCTGAACGACGCGAACTGCAACGCCACCACACCCGGGACCACACCCAACACCGGACGCAT
>NZ_JBHYVB010000365.1:2955-5961 GCF_042750115.1 Streptomyces sp. NPDC059455 | reverse complement strand
CCGGGGGGGCTCCGGGTGCTGTACGTGGCGCTCACCCGCGCCACCCAGCGGCTGACGGTGGTCTCGGGCGACCGCGACGAGCCGGACGCCAACGCCGTCCCCGACCTGCTCCGGGATCCCCCTTTTTGAGGGCTCGGTTCTCCCCCAGCTACCGCTGGGAGGTGCCCCCGCCGGGGCGCCTCAGTCTCCCCCAGCTACCGCTGGGGGTGCCCCCGGCCGGAAGACCCAAGTGCCCGGCGGACCCCGGTGTCCGGTGCTCCGACGGCCTCAAAAATCCACCCCCCGGGAGGGGAATCCCTTCCCGGGCCTGTTTGTTAGCCTTGATGTGGCACCGGCCCGATCCAAGCCCCCGGGCCCAACCTTCGTCGCTTCGAGCGACCACTTGCCGCGAGGCGAGCATGGCGGGTCGGTGCCACTTCTCATCTCTTCCGTGAGAGGTCCGCGCCCGGCGGCGTCAGCCGCCCAGGACGCGGACCTCTTCCGCTTGGGGGCCCTTGCGGCCCTGCACGATCTGGAATTCGACCCGCTGCTCGTCGACCAGGCTGCGGTAGCCGCTGCCGTCGATCGAGCTGTAGTGGACGAAGACATCCGGTCCGCCGTCCTCCTGGGCGATGAAGCCGTAGCCCTTCTCGGCGTTGAACCACTTCACGGTGCCCTGAGCCATGCCCGCGCTCCTCGTTGTCTCTTCCTCGACGTCCTTACGACGCTGTAGCGCGCCAGAGCCTAGGGCGGCGGCTGCGGCGGGCGGCCCGCCTCGCCAGGCGTTCCCGCGAAGGAGTGGGGCTTTCCACTCGCCTGACCCCACTCTGCTATGTCAGAACAATATGTCCGAAAGTCGGGCCGGGTTACCCCGTACCCAGAGGTAGGTGTAACCATCTGAGGACGTGGCCCGGCATTCCGAGGCCCGGAGAGCATGAACAAGGGAAAGCAGAGGAAGCAGGCCATGGCAACGGCGCCCAGCGTCTCGTACTCGATTACGGCTCGGCTGGAGGTGCCCGCGAGCGGTACCGCGGTCAGCCAGCTGACCACGGCCGTGGAGTCCTCCGGTGGCTCGGTCACGGGCCTCGATGTGACCGCGTCCGGCCACGAGAAGCTCCGTATCGACGTGACCATCGCCGCGACCTCGACCGCGCACGCCCAGGAAATCGTGGAGAAGCTGCGGGGCATCGAGGGTGTCTCGCTCGGCAAGGTCTCCGACCGTACGTTCCTGATGCACCTCGGCGGCAAGATCGAGATGTCGTCGAAACACCCCATCCGCAACCGTGACGACCTCTCCATGGTCTACACGCCGGGCGTGGCCCGGGTCTGCCAGGCCATCGCGGACAACCCCGAGGACGCCCGCCGCCTCACCATCAAGCGCAACAGTGTGGCCGTCGTCACCGACGGCTCCGCGGTGCTGGGCCTCGGCAACATCGGCCCCAAGGCCGCGCTGCCGGTCATGGAGGGCAAGGCGGCCCTCTTCAAGCGGTTCGCGGGCATCGACGCCTGGCCGATCTGCCTGGACACCCAGGACAGCGACGAGATCGTCGCGATCGTGAAGGCCATCGCCCCCGGCTTCGCGGGGATCAACCTGGAGGACATCTCCGCCCCCCGCTGCTTCGAGATCGAGGCGCGGCTGCGCGAGGCCCTGGACATCCCGGTCTTCCACGACGACCAGCACGGCACCGCGATCGTGGTGCTGGCCGCCCTCACCAACGCGCTGCGGGTGGTCGACAAGAAGATCGAGGATGTGAGGGTCGTCATGTCCGGCGCGGGCGCCGCCGGCACGGCCATCCTGCGGCTGCTGATCGCCGCGGGCGTGCGGCACGCGGTCGTGGCCGACATCCACGGTGTGGTGCACGCCGGGCGCCAGGACCTGGTCTCCGCCGACCCGGAGTCCCCGCTGCGCTGGATCGCGGACAACACCAACCCGGAGGGCGTCACCGGCACCCTGCGCGAGGCCGTGCGGGGCGCGGACGTCTTCATCGGCGTCTCGGCCCCGAACGTGCTCTCCGGCGACGACGTGGCCGCCATGGCGGACGGCGCGATCGTCTTCGCACTGGCCAACCCGGACCCCGAGGTGGACCCGGCGATCGCCCGCCAGACCGCCGCCGTGGTCGCCACCGGACGCTCGGACTTCCCGAACCAGATCAACAATGTCCTGGTGTTCCCGGGCGTTTTCCGTGGTTTGCTGGACGCGCAGTCGCGTACGGTGAACACCGAGATGATGCTGGCTGCTGCCGGTGCGCTCGCCGACGTCGTTCACGACGACGAGCTCAATGCCAACTACATCATTCCGAGCGTCTTCAACGACAAGGTCGCTGGGGCGGTCGCCGGGGCCGTGCGGGACGCGGCGCGCGCTGTGACCGGTACCACTGCGGTCTAGGCGGGGTACGGCGCGTCGCGCGCTCCGGGGTCCCGGAAGCGGCCATAGGGTGGCGGACAGGAAAACGACCGCCACGGCGCTTTTCGTGTGACTCTCCAGGGCTCCGGATTGGCATTCCCGCCACAGGTGGGGGCAGGATGCGTTCCGGGCGCGAGGGTCTGAACAGCAGACCCGGGTCCGGGGACTGTCCGAGGGCCCTGGCAGCATCGGCTTCGATCTCACGCCTCATTGGCAAGATGAACACGGGAGTACAACATGAACCGCAGTGAGCTGGTGGCCGCTCTGTCCGAGCGCGCCGAGGTGACCCGAAAGGACGCCGACGCCGTGCTGGCCGCCCTCGCCGAGGTGACTGGTGAGGTCGTCGCGAAGGGCGACGAGAAGGTCACCATCCCCGGCTTCCTGACCTTCGAGCGCACCCACCGTGCCGCTCGCACCGCGCGCAACCCGCAGACCGGTGAGCCGATCGAGATCCCGGCCGGCTACAGCGTGAAGGTCTCCGCGGGCTCCAAGCTCAAGGAAGCCGCCAAGGGCAAGTAAGCCCCCGCGAACGAGAGGGGGGGGGGCCCGGGGGGGGGGGGGGGCCGCGCGCGGGCGCTCGAGGGGGGAGGGGGTGTTTTATTGATTAATAAGAGAGCCCCAGA
>NZ_JBHYVB010000365.1:0-2945 GCF_042750115.1 Streptomyces sp. NPDC059455 | reverse complement strand
GCCCCCCCCAACGGCATCGACCCCCCCCGCCCTCGAGGGGGGGGCCCCCCGGGGGGGGGGCCCCCCCCTTCGGCGCTCCTACGGGCCCTGAGGCCCGTCCATGAGCCTCCACGAGGCCCCACGGAGGCGGCTGGCTCTACGCGGCGAGCCTCTACGCGGCCCCACGGAGGCTTCTACGCGGCGTTGTCGCCGCCGGGGAGCTCCACCTTCGCGCCGAGCTCCACGAGCTTCTCCATGCTGCGTTCCCCGGGGGATGACCCCCGGACCCCAGCCGGGGGCCGTCGTCGTGGCGCGGGGCGTGGGATGGGTCAGCCCGTCCCGGGGGTGCCGGGGCGGGCTGAGGTGGGGTTGGGGTCCGGCCGTGGGGCCGGGGAGAAGGGTTATACGGCGTTGTCGCCGCCGGGGAGCTCCACCTTCGCGCCGAGCTCCACGAGCTTCTCCATGAAGTTCTCGTAGCCGCGGTTGATCAGGTCGATGCCGTGGACCCGTGAGGTGCCCTGGGCGGCCAGGGCCGCGATCAGGTAGGAGAAGCCACCGCGGAGGTCGGGGATGACCAGGTCGGAGCCCTGGAGCTTGGTGGGTCCCGAGACGACCGCGGAGTGCAGGAAGTTCCGCTGGCCGAACCGGCACGCGGAGCCGCCCAGGCATTCGCGGTAGAGCTGGATGTGCGCGCCCATCTGGTTGAGCGCCGAGGTGAAGCCCAGCCGGGACTCGTAGACCGTCTCGTGGACGATGGACAGGCCCGACGCCTGGGTCAGGGCCACCACCAGCGGCTGCTGCCAGTCGGTCTGGAAGCCGGGGTGGACGTCGGTCTCCAGGGCGATCGCGTTGAGCTTGCCGCCCGGGTGCCAGAACCGTATGCCCTCGTCACCGATGTCGAAGGCGCCGCCGACCTTGCGGTAGGTGTTCAGGAAGGTCATCATCTCGCGCTGGCGGGCGCCGCGCACATAGATGCTGCCCTCGGTGGCCAGCGCCGCGCTCGCCCAGGAGGCGGCCTCCAGGCGGTCCGGGAGGGCGCGGTGGTTGTAGCCGCCGAGCTGGTCGACACCGGTGATCCGGATCGTGCGGTCGGTGTCCATGGAGATGATGGCGCCCATCTTCTGCAGTACGCAGATGAGGTCCTCGATCTCCGGCTCGACCGCCGCGTTGGAGAGTTCCGTCACACCCTCGGCGAGCACCGCCGTCAGCAGCACCTGCTCGGTGGAGCCCACCGACGGGTACGGCAGCCGGATCTTGGTGCCGCGCAGCCGGTGCGGGGCCTCCAGGTACTGGCCGTCCGCCCGCTTCTCGATCGTCGCCCCGAACTGGCGCAGCACGTCGAAGTGGAAGTCGATCGGCCGGCCGCCGATGTCACAGCCGCCCAGGCCCGGGATGAAGGCGTGGCCGAGGCGGTGCAGCAGCGGGCCGCAGAAGAGGATCGGGATCCGCGAGGAACCTGCGTGTGCGTCGATGTCGGCGACATTGGCGCTCTCCACGTGCGTGGGATCGAGCACCAGCTCACCGGGCTCGTCACCGGGTCGCACCGTCACGCCGTGCAGCTGCAGCAGCCCGCGCACCACCCGCACATCGCGGATGTCGGGGACGTTGCGCAGCCGGCTGGGCCCGCTGCCGAGCAGGGCGGCCACCATGGCCTTGGGCACGAGGTTCTTCGCGCCGCGGACACGGATCTCGCCTTCGAGCGGGGTGCCGCCATGGACGAGCAGGACATCGTTCGAGCGGGTCATCTGGTCTCGCGTTCCTGAGACGGGCAAGGGCCAAAAGGCACAAGGGCCAAAGGGCAAGAGTAATAGCCCCGGAGACCGCCTCCGTAAGGCTCTTGCACCGTTTGCGTCACCCTGTAGGCGACACAACACGTTCCGTTTCGATCGGAAGGCCCACAGTCACGTGCGCCGCATCTGCTGTCTTGCGCCCCGACCTGCTCTCATACGGGACTCGACTTCCACTCCCCCTCCGGCCCGGATATGGGGGATCATGTGGCCATGACCGAGGTGTCCTCGCTCACAGGACGGCTGCTTGTCGCGACACCGGCGCTTGCTGACCCGAATTTCGACCGCGCGGTGGTGCTTCTCCTCGACCATGACGAGGAGGGCTCGCTCGGCGTGGTCCTGAACCGCCCGACCCCGGTGGGGGTGAGCGACATCCTGGAGTCGTGGGCCTCGCTGGCCGGGGAGCCGGGGGTGGTCTTCCAGGGCGGTCCGGTTTCGCTGGATTCGGCGCTGGGCGTGGCCGTCGTACCGGGCGAGTCGGGCCGGTCCTCGGCGCGCAGTGAGGACGGGCCACTCGGTTGGCGCAGAGTGCACGGCGCCATCGGCCTGGTGGACCTGGAGGCGCCGCCGGAGCTGCTGGCGGCGGCGGTGGGCTCGTTGCGCATCTTCGCCGGTTACGCGGGCTGGGGGCCCGGTCAGCTGGAGGACGAGCTCTCCGAGGGCGCGTGGTACGTGGTGGAGTCCGAGCCGGGCGATGTGTCCTCGCCCGCCCCCGAGCGGCTGTGGCGGTCGGTGCTGCGCCGCCAGCGCAGTGAGCTGGCCATGGTCGCCACGTATCCGGACGACCCTTCTCTCAACTAGGCATGAGTACCCTAGGGCTGTATGAGCACTCTTGAGCCCGAGCGCGGGGCAGGCACGGGGACCCTCGTTGAGCCGACACCACAGGTGTCGCACGGTGACGGCGACCACGAGCGCTATGCCCACTATGTACAGAAAGACAAGATCATGGAGAGCGCCCTCTCCGGATCTCCCGTCGTCGCACTCTGCGGCAAGGTCTGGGTCCCGGGTCGTGACCCGAAGAAGTACCCGGTCTGCCCCATGTGCAAGGAGATTTTCGAGGGCATGGGCGCCGGCGGCGACAAGGGCAAGGACGGCGACGGCAAGAAGTAGCCGGTCCGTCGGCCCTGGGCGCTGACGAAAAGCCTCGACGAAAAGCCTCGCGCGAACAGACGGCACGCC
>NZ_JBHYVB010000364.1:0-5977 GCF_042750115.1 Streptomyces sp. NPDC059455 | reverse complement strand
GGGGCCGCCCACCGCGCGGGGCGCCGTGGTTGCCCCCTTCCGGGTGCCCGGGGGGGGTTCCCCCTGCCCGAGCAACCCGCCCCCCCCCCCCCGGGCGGGGGCGCCGAGGGGGACCGCCCCCGCGATCGCGTCCGCCAGATTGCGCGGGCCGTCGCCGTCCGGGGCGTCCGCCGGGCGCATCGCCCCGGTGAACACCACGGGCCGGGCGTCGCCGTGAAAGAGATCCACCAGATAGGCGGTCTCCTCCAGGCTGTCGGTGCCGTGGGTGACGACGACCCCGGCCACCGACTCGTCGGCCAGCGCCTCGCGGACGGCCAGGGCGACGCCGTGCATATCGGCCGGGGTCAGCAGATAGCTGCCCAGGCAGAACACGTCCCTCGCCTCGATCGCCACCCCCGGCGGCCACGGGAGCCGCTCCAACAAGGCGTCCGCGGACTCGGCGGCGAGCCTGGTGCCATGGGCGTCCTGCCGCGTGGCAATGGTTCCGCCCGTCGACAGCACGACGATCCTGCGCACCCTGCCTCCTCATCGATGACGCGAAACCGATCTCATATGGCTCGATCTCGCACCCAAACGTTTGGGCCAATCGTTTGGGTAGAATGTGGGCCACCGGCAGCGGGTGTCAAGGGGTCCGCTGTTACCATTCGCGCCAACTGGCCGCGACCGAGGTCCGGCCGCGGCGGCGGGACAAGCGGAGGCCGAGCGGAGTGGGTACGCAGCGATCAGGACCGGTCACCCTGCGCACCATCGCCGATCAGCTCGGCCTCCATGTCTCGACCGTGTCGCGGGTGCTGCACGCCAAACCGGACGAGAGCCTGCGCGCCGCCTCGGCCAGCACGGTCGAGCGCATCCGCCGCCTCGCCGACGAGCTCGGCTATCAGCCCAACCCGCACGCCACGAGCCTGCGCACCCGGCGCAGCAACCTGGTGGGCGTGCTGGTGCCCCGGCTGTCCGACATGGTGCTGGCCACGATCTACGAGGGCATCGAGGAGGCCGCCGCCGAGCACGGACTGTCCACGTTCGTCGCCAACACCGGCGACCGCCCCGAGGCACAGCGCACCCGCACCAATATGGTCATCGGGCGGCGCGTCGACGGCATGATCTTCGGCGACGCGTATGTGGACGGGCGGTTCCTGGACGAGGTGGCCGGCCGCGGCATTCCGTTCGTCCTGGTCAGCCGCACCGCCGGGGCCCATCCCTCGGTGACCTGCGACGACTATCTCGGCGGGCGGCTGGTGGCCGAGCATCTGCTGGAGCTGGGCCACCGCGATGTCGCCGTCGTCGCGGGCGAGCCGTACGCCAGCACCGGTATCGACCGCACCGCGGGCCTGGTGGACCGCTATCGGGAGGCGGGGCTGTCCATTCCGGCGGACCGCATAGCCCAGTCCCGCTTCGACGTCTCCGGCGGCCACGCCGCGACGGCGCGGCTGCTGGACACCCCGAACCCGCCGACGGCCATCTTCGCGGTCAACGACTTCGCGGCCATCGGCGCGATAGGCGCACTGCGCCACCAGGGGCTGCGGGCGGGGGATGACGTGGCCGTCGTGGGCTTCAACGACACGCCGCTGGCGGCGGAGTTGCCGGTGCCGCTGACGACGGTGCGGTCACCCATGCTCGACATGGGGCGCGAGGGGCTGCGGACGCTGCTGCGGCTGCTGGAGGGCGAGGACGTGGAGTCCAAGCGGCTGCGCCCCGAACTCATCGTCCGCGCCTCCAGCGTCCCCTCTCCCTGAGTCGGGAGGGGGCGGCGGACCGGGCCCGCGAACACCGGGCCAGGCAAGAGACGCGCTCCGTTCAGCGCGCTCCCGGCGTCGCCGGGGGCGGCAGCGCGGGCTCCGGGTCCCGGGGGCCGAAGAGCCCGGTCAGCGCCAGGTGGATCACCATCGCCGCCACCGACCACGCCAGCAGCGCACCCTTGGCGCCCAGCTTGAGCGGCCCGTCGAAGGTGACGCCCTTACCGGCCTCCTTGGCATGCGCCACGACGTCCGAGGTGGGCCCCAGCCATACGCCCAGCCGCCAGGCGATCACCGAGGCGAGCACTCCGCCGATCGCCAGCCCGACGACCAGCGCGATACCGCCGTGGCGGAAGAGCAGAAAGACGATGATGGCCGAGACGGCCCCGAAGGCGAGCCCGAGCAGCGTGAACATCCCGTCCGCGCCGACCGCGTCCTCCCCTTCCGAGTTCTTCAGATAGACGGCGGAACCGTCCGAGACCAGGGGAACCTTCGGCGCCAACCACAGCCACAGCAGCCCGAGAAGCACCCCGGCGACCGCCACCGCGATGGCGACCAGCGACGCCTGCACCAGTTCGGCACGCAACTCGGGCCCGGGCTCGGAGTGCTCGGAGTGCTCGGAGAACTCGGCGTGCTCGGAGAACTCGGCGTGCTCATCGGAATGCTCAGCGTGCTCCGGATGCCCCGAAGCCTGCCCCGGATGCGCTGGATACCCGGTGGGGTACGGCACAGCGGCGTCCCCGGCAGGCTGCTCGTGGGACGGCGGCCGGCCCTCGGCGGGCTCGTCGTGCGGCGAGTGCTGATCATGCGGCGTCAACGGTGCGGTCACCCCGTCATCGTGCCAGGCGGATGGCGTACTTCGGTCGGCGGGACGTTCGCTGCGGCGCGTCACCGCACCGCCGCCCGCCGATAGGCCCAGGTCGCGGCGGCGAGGGACACCACGGCCACCCCGGCGCACACCCCGAGGTCGGCGCAGACCACCCACCAGTCGGGCTGCCCGTCGAAGGACCGGGCCAGGGCCTCCACACCGTACGTCGACGGCAGCAGATCGCGCGCGTACGACACCACCTGCGGCATCCGGGCCGCGGGCAGCACACCGAGCAGCAGCGCGGCGGACATCCCCAACTGGCCGCACAGCGTGGCGAGTTCCTGGCGCGGGGCGAGCAGCCCCAGTGCGGCGCCGAGTCCGGCGAGGGCGGCGCCGGACAGGGGGATCACGGCGAGGAGGATCCACAGGTTGGTCATGGGCAGTTGGAAAAGCACACTGCCCATCACCGCGGTGACGGCGGTCCCGGGCACGGTGAAGGAGGCGTACGCGGCGGCCGCCCCGAGCACCACGGCCGAGGGCGGCACCGGCAGGGTCGCGTAGTGGTCAAGACCGCCGCTGGCCCGCAGCTGACCGAAGTACTGCGCGAGCAGGTTGAGCGCCACGAAGGCGACCACCAGCACGCTCGACCCGGCCACCACCGACCGCGCCTCGCTTCCGCCGTCCACCACCCCACGCATCAGGATCATGATCCCGATGGACTGGAAGGTGGCCACGAAGAGCAGCGGGATCCGGGCCACCCGGGCCCGTGAGAGCTGGGCGCGGTAGACCGCGACGAGCGCGGGGAAGAGCCGCGCCCGGGCCGCCAGCGGCGCGGGCATGTCACCGGCCTCACCGGCGTCACCGGACGCCCCCGAGGTACCCGAGGTACCCGAGACGCCCGAGACACCGGACGCACCGGGCAGCCCAGCAGACGTACCGGACACACCAGGCACACCAGTGGCCCCGGGCACACCGGATACACCGGACACGGCGGGCATGACACTCACGTTGTGCTGCTCCTCTTCGCCTCTTACGGCTCGAATACGGTCACGGTCACCAACGCGTTCACCGACGCGTTCACCGGCTCGCCCCGGCGGTCACGCCTTCACCAGCCCCTCCGCGCCCTCCGCACGGCCCCCCAGGGCGATGTACACATCCTCCAGGCTCGGCGTGGCAAGGGTGAAATCGTCCAGCGCGGCGAAGGCGGGGCCGCCGGTCACAGTGGCGATGGCGGCGCGCGCGTCGTCCGGCGGCAGCCGGAGCGTCCAGCGCCGCCCGGAGGCCCCGCCGGCCGCCCTGGCCGCCTCGGCGGACTTCCACAGGGCGGCGACCTCGGGCACCTCCAGCGGCGGCTCGGTGCGCCACACCAGCTCCAGCCGCACCTCGTCGGCCACCAACGCCTTGAGCCCGGCGGGCGTGTCGCAGGCGATGACCCGGCCACGGTCCAGCACCGCGACCCGGTCCAGGACCGTCTCCGCCTCGATCACATTGTGGGTGACCAGCACCACCGTCACCCCCCGCTCGGCCCGCCGCCGGTCCACGGCCGCCCATACGGCGCGCCGGGCGACGGGGTCCATCCCGCTGGTGGGCTCGTCCAGCACCAGCAGCGGCCGCTCCCCCACCAGCGCGGCGGCGACGCAGGCCAGCCGCCGCTGGCCCCCGGAAAGCTTCCTCAGCGGGCGCCCGGCGACCTCCCCGAGCCCAAGCTCCTCGATCACCGCGTCGCGCTCGGCGCGGGCCGCGCGGGTCTCCAGGCCGCGCAGCCGCGCGGTGGTCTCGGCGGCGAGGGCGACGGTCAGCTCGTCCAGCGCGGTGGAGTCCTGGCCGAGATAGCCCAGCAGCCGGGCGGCGCGCTCGGGGTGGCGTACGAGATCGTGGCCGAGCACCCGCACCTGGCCCTCGTCGGGCCGCAGCAGGCCGGTGAGCTGCCGTACGAGGGTGGACTTGCCGGCGCCATTGGGCCCGAGCAGCCCGAAAACCTCGCCGCGCACCACATCGAGGTCGATGCCGTCGCTGGCCCGGACGGCGGGCGTGGCGGGCGCCCCGCGTCGGCCGCGCGCCGCGGGATAGGTCTTGACCAGGCCGCGCACGGTGCACACCACATCGCCACTCGTCGCCTGTTTCGCGCCCGTCCTCACGAGCTATGAGGGTACGCGCCCAAACACCCGCTCCCGCCCTCGGGGCCCTAGGGGCCCTCAGGGCGCGGTTCGCGGGAGGAGGGCCGGACCGCGGCCTACGGGGTGCCGGGCGGATCTTTCCCCTCCCCGCCCCTTCCCACTACCAGGGGCTCCGCCCCTGGACCCCGACACCCAGGACGAGGCCCCGCCACGCGAGCTGCGCGGAGCGACATATCGATACCGCAGGAAGGGGCGAAGCCCCGGCCCGTGGGGCCTGGGGCCGGAGCCCGGGATCAGGGGCAGAGCCCCGGCCCAAGGCCAGAGGCAGAGCCCCGGCCCGAGGTCTGAGCCGGAACCCCGGGCCGGGATTAGGGGCGGATCCCCGACCCAAGGCCTGAGGCGAAGCCCCGGCCCGGGGCCAGAAGCGGATCCCCGGCCTGGGGCCTGAGGCGAAGCCCCAGCATCGGGGCCAGAGGCGAAGCCCCAGTCCGGGGTCTGGGGCGGAGCCCCGGTCGGGGGCTGGGGCGGAGCCCCAGTTTCGGGAAGGGGCGGGGAGGGGAGCAGCCCGCCGCAGGCGGCACGATCCGCGGCCCGCCATAGGCGGCACGATCCGCCGGATACCCCCTACCCGCCCGCCTGGGCGTGCTCCGCCGCCGAGCGGAGGTCGATCTCGCGCCAGAAGCCCGCCCGGATCGCATAGCGGTCGTGCTCGTCGATCTGGTCGTCCTTGTGGGCCAGCAGCCCGAAGCGGGCCGCGTAGCGGAGCAGTTCACCGTCGATGCGGTGCGGGATGCGGGGGTACTCCGTGGAGAGTTGCTGGAGATGGCCCGTATCGGCGAGTCGGTCGGTCCAGCGGCGGGCGAAGACCTGGCCGACCTCGAACGGGTCGCCGCTGACCGCGGTGATGTCCTCCTCGCGGTCGGCCCAGCGCTGCTCGGCGCTGGTGAGCTGGGCCAGCATGGGGAGGTTGGCGGTCTCCGCCGGCTCCCCCATTCCGGAGCCGGGGCCCCGGTCGATCCAGCCCTTGTCGGAGGACCAGCGCAGCGTGGCGCCGGCCGGCTGCCGGTCCGCCTGGCCGCCGGGCCCGGCGGGGCCACGGCCCAGGTCGGCGAGGTCCTTGGGGGTGGGCACGCCCTTGGCCGCGGCGCCTGCCGCGGCGTCCGTGCCCGCCTCGGCGGTCGCGGCGGCGGGACGGCCGGGGGCGGCGGCCGGTCCGGTCACGTCGGTGCCGGGCCGGGCGGCGCCGTGGGGGGGGGGGGGGGCGCCCCCCGCGCCGCGGGGGGGCGGGGACTTTATAACAAAATAACCAGGCGCCCGAG